>URCK01000005.1 GCA_900546295.1 uncultured Eubacteriales bacterium
TGCTTACTTGCGGTAGCTGTTTTGCCCTTTGCGCAGGCTTAACTTAATGACATTGTCTTGACGGGGTGCGGTTCAGAAAATCATACAGGGGCGTTTTTTATATGGGTCTCAATGAGCTTGAATCACTTATTCCAATTGATCCATTTATTAAACTGGAATTTGTCAGCCTAATTGCTTCTTGATTTCAGCTTTCACTTTATCCAAATCACTGCAAGTCAAGATTGGAATTAGCCGGTTGATTTCATCAACGCTCCTATCCCACCACTTGAATTTAAGCAGCAATTCAATCAATTCATCATCAAAGCGCTTTTGAATCGCTCTTGCGGGGTTTCCAACGACCTTTGTATATGGTGCAACATCACTGCCCACTACGCTGTTTGCACCAATGATCGCTCCGTTTCCAATGTAAACGCCGGGGAGAATCACCGCATTTTGCCCAATCCAAACATCATTTTCGATAACAGTATCTCCTTTTAATGGCATATCCGTCTTTGCAGGCGGTAACATTTCCCACCCCTCCAAGGTATAGAACGGAAATGTAGAGACAGCGTTCATCTGATGGTTTGCGCCGTTCATCACAAACTCAACTCCGGCGGCGATTTGACAGAACTTTCCGATGATGAGTTTGTCATCATTCCACTCGTACAAATATGAAACATGACTTTCAAAATCCGAATCGGCAATATATGTAAAGTCTCCAACAATAATGTTCGGATTTGTAATTGTCGGCTTCACATATATTTCTTTGTCATACCCTGCAATTGGATGGATCGTATTGGGGTTTGGATGTTTTCCGTCTTTCATCTTAATTCCCTCCTCAAGTTCCGATTTGCCGGTTCAGTTCTTTCAAATCCCCTGTAAATGGAAATCCGGGGTATACTCCTCCTTGGCGGAGGTACGCTCCTGAGTGAAGCCGTCGGCGATGCCGCAGTCCGCCATGTACCGTTCCGCCGCCCGGTACTCCGCCTTTGTCACCCTCCGGGCCAGCTTGCCCTCGGCCCCCGGCTGGGGCGTGTACTGGCTCATAAGGGAGAACAGCACTTCGCCGGGGCGGAAGGTCTCCGCCACCCAGTCGATGACGGCCTTCGTGTTTTCCAGTTCTCCCGGCAGCACCAGATGCCGGATGAGAACGCCGCTTCTCAGCTGGCCGTTTTCCATTCTGTACGGCCCGGTCTGGCGGAACATCTCTAAAATGGCCGCTTTCGCCGTCTCTGGGTAATCCGCCGCACCGGAATACGCTTTGGCCGGCTCCGTCAGGGCGTATTTCAGGTCCGGCAGGTACACCTGTACCCGGTTCTCCAAGCGTTTCAGGGTCTCCACGGATTCATACCCGCCGCAGTTCCAAACCACCGGCACCGGCCAGCGCTCCTCACCCAAGGCCTCCAGCACCGCGTCCGTGAAGTGAGTGGGCGTCACTAAATCCAAGCAGGCCGCGCCCTGCTCCACCAGTTCCTCAAAAATCTCCCGGAGCCGCCGGGGGGTGATGGGCTTGCCGTAGCCTTCCTGAGAGATCACGCCGTTCTGACAAAATTTGCACCGGAGATTGCACCCGGAGAAAAACACGGCGCCCGCGCCGTGCTCCCCCACCAGGCATGGTTCCTCCCACTGATGCAGCATGGCCCGTGCCGCCACCGGCCAAGCGGGCATGGCGCACACGCCCGCCGCCTTGTCCGGCGTTCGCTCCACACCGCAGCGGCGGGGGCAGAGATTACAGATCATCAGTCTCCCGTACCCTTTCCGTTGAAGTCCGGGCCCAGATCCCCGGCCCGCCAGTGGCGGCGGCACAGGCCGATGTATTTATCATTGGCCCCCAAGACCACCTGAGCGCCCTCCTTCAAAACCTTGCCGTTTTCGTCGAACCGGGCGTTAAACATAGCCTTTTTGCCGCACCAGCAGATGGTCTTGACCTCCTCCAGCTTGTCGGCCATCACCAGCAGCTCGTAGCTACCGGGGAACAGCTCTCCCTTGAAGTCCGCCCGCAGTCCGTAGCAGATCACGGGGACCCCCAGATCGTCCACCACATGCACCAGATAGTCCACTTCCTCCTTGGAGAGGAATTGGGCCTCGTCCACAATGATACAGGCGTTTTCTTTCAACGCATCCTCGGACAGCGCCCGCATTTCGTCGAAGTAGACGCAGGGGTATTCCAGACCGATACGGGAATGGACCATGTGGTCTCCGTCCCGCTGGTCCATCCGGGGCTTCACCAGCAGGGTCTTTTGGCCCCGCTCCTCATAGTTGAACCGGGCCATCAAAGCGTTGGCCGTTTTGCTGGAGCCCATGGCCCCGTATTTGAAATAAAGCTGTGCCATCTTTTTTATTCTCCCTCTTTTGCTTCATCGCTCTGCGATGCTGTCTCCTCCGCTCCCACGGGGAATGCCGCCTGGTTTCTCTCCGCCTCCGTTTGCAGGTCAGCTGCGTCAATGGTCATCTTTTTACAGTCCGGGCAGTACCAGGCCGTGTGGTAGCGTAAAATATCGCCTTGCGTGTCCACCCGCATAATATTTTCACGTCCGGGCCTGAGCCACAGCGCCTTTCCGGCGGGGATGCCCCGGTGCCAGACGACGCCCCTGCCGCCCATAAGGAAGCCCTGCTCCATGTCCTTGCCGCACCAGGGGCACTTCTCCGGCGGAAGCTTCAGACTCTCCCGTGTCTCCTGCCATTCCGCCCGCATAGCGTCCCAATCCCCCCGGAGGGTATCCAACAAACCGGGGGCTTTTTCCGCCGGTTCTGAAGCCGTGCGGCGTTGATTGGGGTCAATGTCCCAGGGGTCCTCGCTCTTTTTCCAGAAAGCCATTGTCAGCCCTCCCCGTCACGCTTTTGCACATGGGCGTCAAACCGGCCACCGTCCCGGCTGGGCAGCCAGCCGATGGGCGGCGGGGTCTCCCGGTCATGTTTCCAGCACCACAGCCACCGCAGACACCAGATCAGCTTCCGCAGCAGCAAAAGCAGCACAATAACGCCGACGACATTAAAAACCTTCAGCATGATTTCTCCTTATAACATCAGGGCGGCAAGCAGGATCATTCCTTGTGCCTGTCATCGTCCTTGACTTCCTTGTAGTCCACGGTATACACCGGCCCTTTGAAGTGGGGTTCATCTTTTTTTGCTGATTCCGAGCGCTTGTGGCCGCCGTATTTCCGCCACAGCCAACGAACAACCAAAATCAGCAGCAAGACAGGGATCAACACCCGGAGCAGGCCAAAGACCAGCGCCAGCAGCTTCAAAGGCAGTCCCAGCAAGAATCCCATTTTACTTCATCTCCAATTCACGTTTTGCTTCTTCATAATACCGGGCAAACGCCGACGGCACAGAGCGCGCCGCAAGGCCTGCCGCATCCACCCATTCCAGTTCCGCAGGGCCGTCGCCCCGGACGGTCAGCGCGTAGCCGGTCATGCGCCACTCCACATGGGTGAAGATGTGCTTGGCCGTCAGGCGGCTCTGCCAGTCGATCACCGACAGGCCCATGGCCTCCACCGCCGCGCCGGCGGCTGTTTCATCCAGAGCGCCCTCTACATTGGGAAACTCCCAAAGTCCTGCCAGCAGGCCGGTTTTAGGTCGCTTCCGCAGGGCGATCTTTCCGTCCCTCATCAGCAGGAGCACGGTTTTTTCCTCCATCCGCCGCTCCTTTTTCGCCTTTTTCACCGGCAAGGCCTCTGCCGTTCCCCGCTGTCGGCCCAGACACAGGCCGCTCACAGGGCAGTCATCGCACCGGGGAGCGGTGTTGGGTCCGCAGACCGTGGCCCCCAGCTCCATCATAGCCTGATTGAAAATGCGGATGTCCGCCGGTTCCTCCGGCATGACCTCCGCCAGCGCTGCCCGGACAGCCCGCTTGGTTTTCGGATCAGAAATGTCATTATGGCAGTCTGTTAGCCGGGTCATGACCCGGAGCACATTGCCGTCCACCGCCGGTTCCCGCCGTCCGAAGGCTGCGGCAGCAATGGCGGAGGCGGTGTAGTCTCCGATGCCCGGCAGGGCCAGCAAGCCGTCATAGGTGTCCGGAAAGCCGCCCAGTGCCGTGATCTCCTTTGCCGCCTTTTGCAGGTTTCTGGCCCGGCTGTAATAGCCAAGGCCCTCCCACAGTTTCATGAGCTGCTCCTCGTCTCCCTCCGCCAGCGCCTCCACTGTGGGGAACACCGCCAAAAAACGGGCATAATAGCCCAGGACCGCCGCCACGCGGGTCTGCTGGAGCATGATCTCCGACACCCAGATGCGGTAAGGGTCCTCCGTGTGCCGCCAGGGCAGGTCCCGGGCGTTTTCTCGGTACCAGCCCAACAGCGGCTCCGGCAGCGTCCGCAATAGATTTTCAGTTGTCGAATCTGTTTGTTTCATGTTATAATCTTACCACAAGGTGAGACGGCTTCCCACCCCCTTTTTGCGAATCAAGGAGAAAATTTACATGCATGTCACATTTTTGGCCCACGACGGTTTTTTCATCGAACTGGATCAGGTCTGCCTGCTGTTCGACTGGTGGAAGGGCGTTCTCCCGCCCCTGCCGGACAAGCCGCTGCTGGTGTTCGTCAGCCACCGCCACGAGGACCACTTCAATCCGGCGGTGTTCACACTGGCGGACCGCAAGGCGGACATTCAATTTCTGTTAGGCAGTGACTTTCGCCTGACGCCCCACAATTTGACAAAGTGGCAGCTTTCCCCGGAGACCGCCGCCAAATGCCGCCGCTGCGGCAAGCATGACACCTTTGCCCCTCTCCCCGGCGTCACCGTGGAAACCTTCCCCTCCACCGACGAGGGCGTGGCGTGGATGGTAACGGTCAACGAACAGTCCATCTTTCACGCCGGAGACCTGAACTGGTGGCACTGGGCGGAAGAGGACTTTGCTTGGAACCGCAATATGGAGGCTAATTTCAAGCGGTACACTGAACCTCTCCGGGGCCGCCGCGTCGATTTGGCCATGCTTCCCCTGGACTCCCGGCTGAAAACGGACGGCTATCTGGGACCTAACTATTTTTTGAATCTGATGGAGGTCCGCCGGTTTCTGCCCATGCACCAGTGGGAGGACTTCGCCTTTACCGACGAATTTTTGTCCGCGTACCCTCAGTTTGCCCCCATCACCGTAAAAATCCACCGGGACGGAGAATTTCTCGGTGAGCTGTAAAAAAGGATCCCGCATTGTTTTCACAATGCAGGATCTTTTCATTTGCTCATTTACTTTTGGATCAGCAGCCAGTTTTCCAGACCTTCGGCAGGCTGTTCCGTCAGCTCCGGCACAAAGCCGCAGGCAGCAGACGCTGCTTTGACAGCAGTCTCCAATGCAGGAGCCTCCGCCTCGGTGGTCTCCGCATAGATACGGTCTACCAATGGTGCCAAGGCGCTGAGATCCTGCCCAGCGTCACTGTTCGCCCCAGCGAGAACAGTCTCCGCAGGCAGCTCCAGTGAAAGGATCACATTCCTTGGCAGCGCGTCCCGCACCTCCCGGAGGAAGCCCTCGATCTGTGCCTGCCGTCCCGTCTCTGCCGTGTTCCCGGCGGTCATGGCGTTGGAAAAATCGATCTTATTCAGCTTGCCTGCGGTGGGATAGCTGACATCCGTCAGAATGATCTCTCGGAATCCCTGCTCCGCAGCTTCCCGGATGATATTCAGCAGATACGTCCGGGCCTCTTCGTGGCCAGGGTCCAGCCACTGGCTGTTGTTGCCGTCATAGAAGATATAACCGCCGGTGTTTTTCAGGCCCATGCCCTCCACGTCGGCGTTGGCGGCCTTGGGATCGTGGAAGCAGGCGATCCGGGCCGCAGCGGTCACGTCTGTCTGGGCCGTCAGGTCATTCAGCGCCTCCCCGGTGTCCGGTTTCACGCTGACTGCGCCGATCACAGCAGCGCTGCTGCCAAAATACACCCGGCCAGCGCTGTCCTTCAGCGTCACCGCCGTTACGGCGGCTTCGGAAAGCGGCGTCTCAGCGGTCTCCTGATCTTCCATCGTCAGCGGTTTTGCCGCCAGCAGCGTCCCCCGGACCGGTGTTTTGACAGCGGTCTGCTCCGGTTCCCGGACCACCACATCCGGGTCTCCGGGGGCTTCGACAGGGTCGGAAGTCCCTTTGTCCCAAGGCAGGTCAAAGTGGAGATTACCGTCGGCGTCATAGCGCATGTGCTCCCGGGCCATAATAAAGCCCACAGAACCCAGAATAATGAGGATCAGCAGGATGGCCAGGAAAATCTTCCCCTTCCGGCCTCTCCCGCGATAGCTGCTGTATCCTCTGGTGCCTGATGCCATGCCGCCTCACCCCGCTTCTGCTTTTCGGTCTGTTATTCCTGTTCCAGAGCCATCATCTTGTTGACCCGGCGCTCATGGCGGCCGCCCTCAAACTCGGTGGTCAGGAACACCTCCACCATGCGCTCTGCCATGTTCTTGCCGGTAAAGCCTGCGCCGATGGCCATCATGTTGGCGTCATTGTGGCGGCGGGTCATCTCTGCCTCCAGGCAGTCGGCACAGTGGGCGCAGCGGATACCCTTGATCTTGTTGGCAGCAATGGAAATGCCGATACCAGTGGTGCAGATCACGATACCGCGGTCGCACTTGCCCTCAGCCACGGCACGGGCAGCGGCAGCGCCGAAATCGGGATAATCGCAGCTCTCCAGAGAGTAGCAACCGAAATCCTCATACTCATAGCCCAGCTTTTCCAGGGTCTTCATGATAAACTGCTTCAGCTCATAACCGCCGTGATCACAGCCCAATGCGATTTTCATAGTCATTTCCTCCAAATAATCGTTTTTTCGGATGATGCAGGGTCAGTATACACCGCTCTCCGGCAAAAATCAATTCTTTATTACAGTGCGTGCCAGACAGGGATCTGCTTTTCAAAGGTGCAGAACCGGGTGAAGCCACATTCTTTCAACAGAGCCTGCCGCTCCCGGATGAAGCGGCCCACATGCTCCGGGCTGTGGGCGTCAGTACCCAGGGTGATGAGCTCACCACCCAGCTCCCGGTAGATCCGCAGCCACTTGGCGTCCGGCAAGGGCATATTGCCCCGGTTGACGTTTAACTCGATGCCTCGCCCATTTTCGATCAGAGTCTTTAAAATTTCCCGGATCTCAGCCTCATAGGGATCAAAGCTGGTATGAAGTCCCCGCATCTCATTGAAATACCGCAAAGGCAGGGTCAGATGACCTAAAACCGTAAAACCGCCCAGCTTTGCCAGCGCCAAAACCTCTTCCAGATAATCCCCCAATGCGGTCTGAGCCTCCGCCTGATCCTTGGGCGTGTAGAGATACAGATCCTCGCTTCCGAAGTGCTCCGACAACAGGTGCACCGAGCCGATGATGAAATCAAACTGCGGCGCGTCCTCCAACAGCTTTTTCATGTGGGCCGGGGCCTTCTGCGCGTCGCCCATCTCCATGCCCAGCCGCAGATGGATGCGGTCCCCCAGCGCGGCCTGAACGTTGGCGAAATCCGCTGTCAGCCCCGACCAGTCATAGGGCGGGCGCAGTTCATTGGACCCCCAGGTCAGGGGCTCCACATGATCCGTAAAGCAGATCTCGTCCATCCCGGCATCCAGTGCGGCCTGAGCCATCACCGTCATGGGATCATGAGCATCGGGAGAAAACTGCGTATGGGTATGGTAATCTGCCAGATACATACCTTGCCTCACTTCTTAAACTTCTTGAAGAACTTCTTCCGTTCCTCGTAGTTGTTATCACCTACGGATTCCGCGAACTTCTTCAAAGCTTCCTTCTGCTCCCGGTTCAGGTTCCGGGGCGTTTCGATATAAACAGTCACATACTGGTCACCCCGGCCCCGGCCGTTGAGCTCAGGAATGCCCTTGCCCTTCAACCGGAAGGTAGTGCCGGACTGGGTGCCCTCCGGCAGGTCATACTTCACCTTGCCGTCAATGGTGGGGATCTCCAGCTCCGCACCCAGAACTGCCTGCGCAAAGGTGACGGGCGCCTCACAGAGGACGGAGGTACCCTCCCGGCGGAACAGCTCGTGGGGGCGGACCGTAATGGTGATGAGCAGATCACCGGACGGGCCGCCGTTCTTTCCGGCGTGGCCCTGCCCCCGGATGGAGATGGTCTGGCCATTGTCGATACCTGCGGGGATCTTGGCCTGAATGGTGCGGCGCTTGCGCTCTAAGCCGCTGCCCCGGCAAGCGGTACAGGGAGTCTTGATGATACGGCCCTTGCCGCCGCAGCGGCCGCAGGGAGAGGTTGTGGCGAACACACCCATGGGCGTCTGCCGCCGCACCTGCACCTGACCGGATCCGTGGCAGTCCGGGCAGACCTCGGGCGAGGTGCCGTCGGCACAGCCGGAGCCGTGACAGACCGCGCAGGTCTCATAGCGGTCCACGCTGACCTCTTTCTCGCAGCCGAAGGCCGCCTCCTCAAAGCTGATGGTCACACTCAGGCGGATGCTCTCGCCCCGCTGGGGAGCGTTGGGGTTCCGGCGCTGGGCGGAGCCGAAGCCACCGCCGAAGAAGCTGCCGAAAATATCCCCCAGATCGCCAAAATCGAAGCCGCCGGCACCGTAAGCACCGCCGCCGGCCCCCGCTCCGTAGTTAGGGTCCACACCCGCAAAGCCGAACTGGTCATAACGGGCTTTTTTATCAGAGTCAGAGAGAACCTCATAGGCCTCGTTGACCTCCTTGAACTTCTCCTCCGCCTCTTTATTGTCAGGATTCAGGTCCGGGTGATACTTCCGGGCCATCTTCTTATATGCGCGCTTGATCTCGTCCTCGGATGCGCTCTTGTCAACGCCCAGGACCTCGTAATAATCACGTTTTTCTGCTGCCATACTTGCTGCTCCTCTCAGGAATCACTTAAGGATCAGGAATCAGGAACCGGCTTCCCCGTTCCGGATTCCTCATCTCTAAGTTTGCTCCAAAACGACCCCAATGGGGCGGGGAATGATCCCCGTCCCATCGGTTCCGATCCGTATAGCTTTTTTACTTCTTGTTCTGGTCGTCATCATCCACGACCTTGTAGTCGGCGTCATAATACTGACCGTCCTGCGCGCCGCCGGCCTGCTGGCCGCCCATGTCGGGGCCGGCCTGGGCACCGCCCTGAGCGCCCTGGGGGTTGGCCTGCTGATAGAGCTTCTCGCTGACAGCGTAGAAGTCCTGGGTCAGGGCGTCGGTAGCGGTCTTGATGGCGGCGGTGTCGGTGCCCTTCAGGGCCTCCTTCAGCTTGTCGATGCCGGTCTGGACCTTGCTCTTATCCTCGGCGGGGATCTTGTCGCCCATCTCATTCAGGGTCTTTTCGCTCTGATAGACCATCTGATCGGCCTGGTTGCGGGTCTCCACGTCCTCTTTCATCTTCTTGTCCTGAGCGGCATACTGCTCGGCTTCCTTGACAGCCTTCTCAATATCGTCCTTGCTCATGTTGGAGGAGGAGGTGATGGTGATATGCTGCTCGGTACCGGTGCCCAGATCCTTTGCGGAGACATTCACGATGCCGTTGGCGTCGATATCGAAGGTGACCTCGATCTGAGGCACGCCACGGCGGGCGGGAGCGATGCCGTCCAGATGGAAGCGGCCCAGGGACTTGTTGGCAGCAGCCATTTCACGCTCGCCCTGAAGGACGTTGACCTCCACAGAGGTCTGGTTATCCGCAGCAGTGGAGAAGATCTGGCTCTTCTTCACAGGGATGGTGGTGTTGCGGTCGATCAGCTTGGTGCACACGCCGCCCATGGTCTCAATGCCCAAGGACAGGGGGGTGACATCCAGCAGCAGCAGGCCCTTCACGTCGCCGGTGAGCACGCCGCCCTGGAGAGCGGCACCCATAGCCACGCACTCGTCGGGGTTGATGCCCTTGAAGCCTTCCTTGCCGGTGAGCTTCTTGACCATTTCCTGCACGGCGGGGATACGGCTGGAGCCGCCGACCATGAGAACCTTGTGGATGTCGTTGCCGGTGAGTCCCGCATCACTCAGCGCCTGACGGACGGGGCCTGCGGTGGCCTCGACAAGGTGCGCGGTCAGCTCGTTGAACTTAGCGCGCGTAAGGGTCAGGTCGAGGTGCTTCGGGCCGGTGGCGTCGGCGGTGATATACGGGAGGTTGATGTTGGTGGAGGTCACGCCGGAAAGCTCGATCTTGGCCTTCTCGGCAGCCTCCTTTAAGCGCTGCATGGCAACCTTGTCGTTCGAGAGGTCGACGTTGTCGGTGCGCTTGAACTCGCTGACCATCCACTTCATGATGCACTCATCGAAGTCGTCGCCGCCGAGACGGTTGTTACCGGCCGTGGCGAGCACCTCGATGACGCCGTCGTCAATGTCGAGGATGGACACATCGAACGTGCCGCCGCCAAGGTCGTAGACCATGACCTTCTGGCTCTCTTCCTTGTCCACGCCGTAGGCGAGGGCCGCGGCCGTCGGCTCGTTGATGATACGCTTGACCTCGAGGCCGGCGATCTTACCGGCGTCCTTGGTCGCCTGACGCTGCGCGTCGGTGAAGTAAGCGGGAACGGTGATGACCGCCTCAGTCACGCTGCCGCCGAGGTAGGCCTCTGCATCGCTCTTGAGCTTCTGCAGGATCATCGCGCTGATCTCCTGCGGGGTGTACTTCTTGCCGTCGATCTCGACTTTATAATCAGAGCCCATCTCGCGCTTGATCGAGGAGATCGTGCGGTCGGGGTTGGTGATGGCCTGACGCTTTGCGACCTGACCGACCATACGCTCGCCGGTCTTCGAGAACGCGACGACGGACGGGGTGGTGCGGTTGCCTTCGGCGTTGGGGATGACGACGGCCTCGCCGCCCTCCATCACAGCCACACAAGAGTTGGTCGTACCAAGGTCGATACCAATAACTTTAGACATAATGTTGTCCTCCTAAAATCTATCGTAATTTTTTTGTTAACGAAGTAAATTTATCATTTCGCGCTTTCACGCGGAATTTGCACTTTTTAGTTCGCTACTTTTACAATAGCGAATCTCAACACCTTATCGCCCAGCGTAAAGCCCTGCTGCAAAACCTCCGCCACGGTGTTTTCCCCGTAGCTTTCGTCCTCAATGTGCATCACGGCGTTGTGCTTTTCGGGATCGAAGGGCTGGCCCACGGCGTCCATCGTTTCAACGCCGAGCTTCCTGAGGCTCTCCTTGAACTGATTGAAGACCATCTCAAGGCCCTTGCGGTGGGGCGACTCCTCGTCGCCGTACTGCGCGATGCCGCGCTCCAAGTTATCGTAAACGCCCAGCAGCGCCTTGACCGTGTCGATCTTCGCGTCGTTGTAGAGGCTTTCCTTCTCCTTCGCGGTGCGCTTGCGGTAGTTGTCATACTCGGCGGCAAGACGCAGGTATTTGTCCTGCTCGGCGGCGAGCGCCTTGGCAAGACCTTCCATCTTCTCCATCTGCTCGCGCGTGACGGTGAAGATCTCCTGCTCCTCGGGGACTTCCGCGGTTTCTTCCTGCGGCGTCTCCGGCGTCTGGTTCACGTCCTTTTCCGGCGTGTTCTCCGCCGCGTTCTGCTTGTCGTTCTTAGCCATTTCTTACTCCTTATCTTCTTCCTTGGGCGGAAGCTCGTTCTTGCCGAACATCCGCGTCAGGCTGTCTGCAAAATAACTCAGCCGCGCCGTCACCGTGGCGTAGTCCATTCTCGTGGGACCCACCACGCCGACAAGGCCGCGCATCCCGTCGCCGATATCGTAGCTGGCGACGACCACGCTCGTCTCCTTGAGCGCCTCGTTCACGTTTTCCGGGCCGATCAGAATTTTGAGCGGCGCGCCGTCGTCCGGCACGGGAAGCTCCTCCTTGTTGTCCACAAGGAAGGTCACAAGCTCGTGCGCCTTGTCCACGTCGCGGTACTCGGGCATCTTGAGGATCTGGCTTGCGCCCGCGGTCTCCACGCTGCGCTGCGCGCTCTTTTCAAGCATACTGATCGCATACTCGACTGCCTTGGAGACGACGAGGAACAGCTCCGGGGAAAGCTGCTCGGACAGGCTCATCAGCCTTGCGCTCATCTCATCCGGCCCGCAGGCGGTGAAGTGCGCGTTCAAAAGCTCCTTGACATCCGCAAGGCGCTGGGCGTCGAAGGGAAGGTCTGAGCGCTGGAGCTGGCTCTTCACGCGGTTGTCTTCGCCCATCATCACAACGATGAAGCTCTGTTCATCCACGGCGATGAGCTCGAAGCGCTTGACGCTTGCCTCGCGCCGCCCGCCCGTTACGCTGTAGACGGGGTAATTGACAATGGAGGACACCATCTGCCCCGCCTTGGCGATCACGCTGTCCGTGCCGCCGAGCTTACTTTTCAGCTGCTCGTTGATCTCCTCCGCTTCCGTTTCGGAGACCTCGCGCTTTTCCATCAGCTCGTTGACGTACAGCCGGTAGCCCTTCGGGGACGGGACCCGTCCGGCGGACGTGTGCGGCTGCTCAAGGTAGCCCATTTCGACCAGGTCCGCAAGCTCGTTGCGGATGGTCGCGGAGCTCACCGAACCGCCCATCTCCTCGGCCAGCGCCTTGGAGCCGACCGGCTCGGCCGCGGCGATGTAATCTTCGACCACGCGCTTGAGAATTTGCTTTTTGCGCTCTGTCAGATCCATACGCCGCGCTCCTTTCCTAGCTTTAGCACTCCTTTCCCCTGAGTGCTAAACGCAGTGTACCACCGAGGTTTCCTGTTGTCAATAGTCCCCGGTGTAAACAGTTTGTGAACTACTCAAAAGTCGGGCAGCCAGCCGCTGCGGGATACAAAAAAGAAGAGGAACGCTCTCGCGTTCCTCTTCTTTTTTGTATTGCTTACTCCGCCTTGGGAGCCTCCGCAGCGCTTGCTTCGGCGGCTGCCTTGGCGGCAGCGGCCTTGCGCTCGGCGGCAGCCTTCTGCGCAGCCTTGAACTTCTCCTTCTCCTCGGGAGTCGGGATGGGCTCGATGGCATTGCGCGGGCAGGCCTTGGCGCACATGGTGCAGTTTCTGCACTTGGTGTAGTCGATGACGGCCACGTTGTTGACGACGTGGATGGCGTCGAACTTACAGGTGCGCTCGCACATGCCGCAGGCGATGCAGGAGTTGGCGCACACCTTCGTGACGGCGGGGCCTCTCTCCTTCTTGGCGCAGTTGACGAAGACCTTCTGCTTGTAGGGCACCTCGACGATCAGCTTGCGCGGGCAGACCTCGCGGCAGGCGCCGCAGTCGGTGCACTTTTCCTTGTCGACCTCGGCAACGCCCTTTTCGTTGATGTGGATGGCGTCAAACTGGCAGGCGGCCACGCAGGTGCCGTAGCCAAGGCAGCCGAAGGCGCAGGCGGTGGGGCCGCCGGCGACCTTCGTCGCGGCCACACAGTCGTGAAGACCGACATACTCAAAGCTCTTCACAGCGGCGTCGCCGCCGTTGCAGGTCACGTGAGCGACCATCTTTTCGCCGCTGGGGGCTTCCATGCCCATGATGGCGGCGATCTTCGCAGCGCCCTCCGCGCCGGCGGGCGCGCAGGCGTTGACGGGGGCCTTACCGGCGAGGATCGCCTCGGCGCAGCCCGCGCAGCCGGGATAACCGCAGCCGCCGCAGTTCGCGCCCGCGAGGCACTCCTGGATCTTGGGCAGGCGCTCATCGACCTTGACCTCAAAGGCCTTGGCCGCAACAGACAGGACGAGACCGAATACAACGGCGATCACGCCCAGCACGAGAACAGCAAAAATTACATTCATCATTTCTTCGTTCCCTCCTTACATGGGCCACACCTGCAGGCCGGAGAAGCCCATGAAAGCAAGGGCGATGAGGCCTGCGGTGATGAGCGCGATGGGGAAGCCTTCAAATGCCTTGGGATAGTCGGCAAACTCCAGACGCTCGCGCACCGTGGAGAAGAGGTAGATCGCCAGCAGGAAGCCAAGGCCGCCGGTGATGCCGTAAACCACGGACTCGATGAAGTTGTAGTCGTTCTGCACGTTGAGCAGCACCACGCCGAGCACGGCGCAGTTGGTGGTGATCAGCGGCAGGTACACGCCGAGGGCCGTGTAGAGCGTCGGCATGGACTTTTTGAGGAACATTTCGATGAACTGCACGAGACTCGCCACCACAAGGATGAAGGCGACGGTCTGCATGTAGTCAAGCCCCAGCGCAACAAGGATCTTATTCACGCCGAAGCAGAACGCCGAGGCAAGGCCCATGACGAACGTAACGGCAAGACCCATACCGACGGCGGTGTCGCTCTTTTTCGACACGCCAAGGAACGGGCAGATACCCAGGAACTGCGAGAAGATGAAGTTATTCGTCAAAATCGCGCCGAGGGAAATAGCAAGAAGTTTCGTGACACTCATTTATTTGCCCTCCGTTTCGTTTGCTTTTGCCTTTTTCTTCTCGCTTCTGGCGAGTGCCCACTGCATGATGGCGATCAGCGTGCCGAGGCACAGGAAGCCGCCGACGGGCAGCGTGAGCATACCGGCAGGAACATAGGAAGAAGGCATGATCTGAATGCCGAGCAGCGTGCCCGCGCCGAGCAGCTCACGGAACGCGCTCAGGATCAGCAGCACCACCGTGTAGCCGATGCCCTGGCAGATGCCGTCCACCGCGGAGGCAGCGACGGAGTTCTTGCTGGCAAAGGCCTCGGCGCGGCCGAGGATGATGCAGTTGACGACGATCAGCGGGATGAACACGCCAAGGCTGTTGGCAATGTCGGGGAAGAACGCCTGCAGGCACAGATCAACGATCGTAACGAAGCCCGCGATAACGACGATGTAGCACGCGATACGCACTTCGTTGGGGATGATCTTGCGCAGGAGGGAAATAAAGATGTTCGAAAGCGTCAGGATGATGAGAACGGAGATACCCATGCCAAAGCCGTTTGCAACGCTCGTGGTGATGGCCATGGTAGAGCACATACCGAGCACCTGCACCAGAACGGGGTTTTGGTAGATCAGACCGTCTTTGAGCTGTTTGTTGAAATTCATAGATCGTTCCCCCTTTCTCAGTTCATGGCCTCGGCGGCAGCCAGAGCGGCGTTGACGCCCTTGGTCACGCCCTTGGTGGAGACCGTCGCGCCGGTGACGGCGTCGATGTTCTGCTTGACGACGAGCGTGCCCGCGCCGGACTTGCCGACGAACTGATCGAGCGCGCCGGTGCCGGCGGAGGTCGCTTCATTGTCCATGACCTTGGAGCCGATGCCCTTGGTCTCGGAGTTGTTGACGATGGAAACGCCCGTGACGGTGAGGTCGGCGTCCACGCCGACGATCATCACGATGTTGCCCTGAGAGCCGCTCGCGGTGACCTTGAAGGCATAGCCCGCATTCTCGCCGCCGACGAGGATCTCATACATCTCCGTCAACTTGCCGCCCTGCTCGTTCGCCGCGTCGATGACCGCCTGCGGGATGTCCTCGACCGGCGGGAACTCACAATCGGTGGAGGAGACGACCTTGGCGAGCGCCGCTTCCGTCTTCTGGCGGTTGATGGCCGCGATCTTATCGGCCGTGAGCACGTTGGTGAGGCCCAGCAGCAGCGCCACGACCAGCGAGATCGCCGTCAGCGTGCCCGCTACCTTAAGAATGAATTTTCCTTCGATCTTCATTTCTTTGCCGCCTCCTTCGCTGCTTTCTTGTCCACGCCGAAACGGGTGGGCTTGGTGTACTTGTCAATGATCCATGTGCAGCAGTTCATCACAAGGATGGAGTAGCAAACGCCCTCGGGATAGGAGCCGAAGTAGCGGATGAACACCGTGATGAGGCCGCAGCCGAGACCGAAGATGAGCTGGCCCTTCTTCGTCACGGGAGAGGTGACATAGTCGGTCGCCATGAAGAACGCGCCGAGGAACAGACCGCCGCCGAGCACGTTGTAGAGCATCCACGTCAGCGCGTCGTTGCCCTGGGGGAAGAGAAAGGTGAGGATCGCCACGGTGCCGATGTAGGCAACGGGGATCTGCCAGGAGATGACCTTGCGGAAGATGAGGTACAGTCCGCCGATGAGCAGCATCATCGAGGAGATCTCACCGAGAGAGCCGCCGATGTTGCCGATGAACATATCGCGCAGGCCGTACTGCGCGGTCAGCGCCTCGAACTCGCCGCCCTTCATCATCGAAAGCGGCGTGGCGGCGGTGACAACGTCGGCAAGGCCGCCGAAGAGCGGGGCCTTGGTGCTCGGGTCGATCCAGCTCGTCATCTGGCCGGTGTAGCACGCGACGAGCGCGGCGCGGCCGGCGAGCGCGGGGTTCAGGAAGTTCTTGCCGAGGCCGCCGTAGAGCTGCTTGACGACAAAGATCGCGAAGAAGTTGCCGACGATCAGCATCCAGTAAGGAAGCGTCACGGGGCTGACGAACGCGAGCAGCATACCGGTGACGGCGGCGGAGAGGTCGCCGAGCGTCTGCGTCTTGTGCAGGAGCTTGCGGTAGAGCCACTCAAAGAACATGGCGGACGCCATGGAGACGGCGACCGCGATCAGTGCGCGGAAACCAAAACGGATCACGCTCATCAAGAGCGCGGGGCAGAGCGCGATGATCACGTCGAGCATGATCGAGCGCGTATCTTCATTGTTGCGGATGTGGGGGTTGGAGGAAGCGATCAGCTTCAGACCCTTATAATCATTCAGCATCCCTTATGCCTCCTTCTTTGCTTCTTCGGCAGCCTTGGCAGCTTCCGCCGCGGCCTTGGCCTTGGCGGCGGCTTCCTTGACCTTCTGCTTGCCGACCTTGAACGAATGCGTCAGGTGCAGGCGGCCCGGGCAGATGTAGGAGCACGCGCCGCACTCGATGCAGTCCATCACGTGCGCCGCCTCGAGATCCTCGATGCGGTTCTTCTGCACATATAAGTAGAGGTACAGAGGCTCGAGGTGCATGGGGCAGGCCTCGACGCAGCGGCCGCAGCGGATGCAGGTCGGGTCAGCGGAGACCTTGTTCTCGTTGCCCGCAAACGCCAGCACCGCGCCCGTGCCCTTGGCAACGGGGAAATCGGCGGAGGCCTGGGCCATACCCATCATCGGGCCGCCGGCGATGAGCTTGAACGTCTCGTCCTTCAGGCCGCCGCAGGCGTCGAAGAGGAGGGAGACCGGCGTACCGATCGGGCACTCGAGGTTCTTCGGCTCCACAACGCCGCTGCCGGACACGGTAACGACCTTGCGCACCACGGGCATGCCTTCCTTGATGGCATGGTAGATGGCGATGGTGGTGTTGATGTTGAACACGGCGCAGCCGATGCTCGCGGGAAGACCGCCGGGGGGCACCTGCTTGCCGGTGACCGCCTGGCAGAGCTGCTTTTCGCCGCCCTGCGGGTAGCGGCAGCGCAGCGCCTCGACCACAACGGGAGCCTTCTGCTCCTCGATGACCTTGTTGAGGGACTCGATGCCGTTTTTCTTGTTGTCCTCCACGCCGATGATGACCTTGTTCACGCCGAACATCTTGGCAAGGTAGCAGCAGCCGCCGATGATCTCGGCCGGGCGCTCAAGCATCGCGCGATGGTCGCCGGTGATGTAGGGCTCGCACTCGGCGCCGTTGATGATGACCGTATCGACCTTGCCGATACCGCTGGAGATCTTCGTATGGGTCGGGAACGTAGCGCCGCCCATGCCGACGATACCGGCCTCTTTGACCATTTCGACCATTTCCTCAACGCTCAGTGCATCGGGATCGGCGGGCGCCTTCACTTCTTCGCTCAGCTCGTCCTTGAAATCATTGTCAATGACAACGGACATGACCTTACCGCCCATGGAGTAGGGGCGGGGCTCCACCGCAGCGACCGTACCGGAAACGCTTGCGTGAATGGGAGCGCCGAGGCCCTTAAATTCACCGATCTTCTGTCCAAGCTTGACATAGTCGCCCTTGGAGACCGTGGGAGTGCAGGGTGCGCCGAAGTGCATCGACATGGGGATGACCACCTGAGCGGGTGCTTGGAGCTGCTCGATGGCCTTTTCATTGGTGGCAGCCTTCATATCGTTTGGATGAACGCCGCCAAAGAAAGCTTGTGCCATAGTCTTCACCTCATCTTTATACTGCCAGAGCAGTGGAAACACTGCTCCATAATCGGACTGATTATACAACCATTCCTTTCCGTTGTCCAGAAAATATTCTGCCGCTCCAGCAATTTCCTTCATATTTTATCAGATTTCGGCCTGCATTCCGAACAAAATCGTCATATTGTACGACATTTCCCCTTCTCTTCCGTCTCTCTTCGCTCTCTTCTTTTCCCCGGGAACTTGACGCATTTATGGCAAAATGGTAAAATGAAAAATGACAATTGACAATTTTTCTTCACATTTTTTATCGGCTTTGCTTCCGGAAAGGAAAGGTGTTTTCATGACCGTTTCACTCGATCTGCGCGCGATCAAGGCAAACGCCCGCTCGCTGCTGCGCAGCGGCCGCGCCAGAGTGCTGAAGCTCTCCGCGCTCTACCTCGCCATCGACCTTGTGCTCAATCTCATCGACGCCGCCGTGAGCTATATGATCTACTCGTCCGGCGGCTTCACGGTGTTCTCGTTCAGCTTTGTGAGCATCCTTGTGCGCCTCATCTCCATCGTGCTCAGCGCGGGCTTCGTGCGCTGCTGCCTCGGCATTCTGCGCGGGGAATACATGCCGTATGAGAGTCTGTTCGACGCCTTCCCCTTTGCCGGGAAGGTCATCCTGCTGTCCATTGTCGAGGGACTTTTCATCTTCCTCTGGTCGATGCTCTTTGTCATCCCCGGCATCATCGCGGCCTACCGCTATTCCTTTGCCATGATGAACCTCTGCGACGATCCCGGCATCGGCGTGATGGTGGCGCTCCGCCGCAGCAAGCAGCAGACGGATGGCAACAAGGGCACGCTCTTCCTTCTCACGATGAGCTTTCTCGGCTGGCTGCTGCTCGCGGGCGCGGCCGTCGTGCTTGCGGACTATCTCATCTTCGGCGACATCAGCTTGCAGCTCGAAACGGCCGCCACGCTTTCACAGGCGCTTTTGATCACGCTCGTCGATCAGGGCATCGCAAGCCTCGCTTCGGTGTGGATCGCGCCCTATATCCAGCTCTCGCTCTGCGCGTGCTATCTCACCGTCACCTCGAGCGGCGGCGCGCCGCTTGAGAGCCTTCCCGGGAGCGACCCGTGGGACGATACGTCCTTCTGACCTCATAAAAGCTACACAGCGGGATATCGCCGAGATATCCCGCTGTGTTCTTTCTTTATTTAAGAATGTAGACCGTCTTCACGCCGAGGAGCTTGCAAAGCTCGGTCTTTTCGGCAAGGTCTGCCTCGCTCTCATACCACACGCAGACGGTCTCAGCGCCGTTTTTGTTGTAGAGATACGAGCTTTTGTACTGCGTGGAGCGGTGGAAGGTGGTGTTCTTCGTGTCGGTAAGCATCGCTTGCAGCTTTTCTGCCGGAAGCTCCTCTGCCTCGCCGGTCGCCACGCCCTTTCCGTTCACCTTCTGCGCCAGCGGCTCCGCGCCCAGCAGCACGCTGCCGCCCTTCCCCGCCAGCACCGCCGCGGCGTAGACCTCCTCGAGCGCGGCGCACGGGCTGACGGCCTGCTCCCCCTTGCGCGCAGCGTGCCCAATGGTGAAAACGCAGTCCGTCTCCGGCACGTCGAGCGTCCGCGGCTCGCCCTCGGCCGCAGTCCAGTGCGCGTCCTTGACGTTCACATTTGCGTGCAGTCGCTCATAAGTGCGCAGCAGCACCGCCGCGGCCTGTTCGCGCGTGGCCGTGCCCTTGGGATCAAAGTTGTACTTGTTCACACCCGTCATGATGCCCATGCGGTAGGCGAGGGCGATGTAGCCGCGATTGGTCGTGCAGTCGGCAAAGGGGCAGTTTTTCCCGATGTGCGCCGTCAGGCCGGCGAAGCCCAGCGTATCGCTCTGCACCGGCTGCGCGTCCGCGTCGGCGATGATGCCCGCGAGCACGCTGTAGCCCAGTGCGCGTACGGTCATCGCGGCCATCTCCTCGCGCGTCACGGCGTCGTTCGGACGGCACTTGCTGCTGCCGGGGAAGACGTCGTGCGCCGCGGCGGTCTCAACGGCGCTGTAGTACCACTTCTTCGTATCCTGATTGTCCGAAAAGCTGCCCTTCTGGGGCGTGACGGTCTTCCATCCCATCAGCCGGCAAAGCGCCGAGGCGTAGGCCGCGCGCGTCATCTTCTGCCCAAGGCCGAACTTGCCGTTCCCCACGCCCTGGAGCAGGTCATATTGCCTGCACTGCGCGATGCTGCTCGCCGCCCAGTGCTTGTCCGGCACGTCGGAATAGCCGGACTTGTTCGCCGCCGAGACCGCCGTCGCCACCGTCAACACGGCGAGCAGCAGCGCCAGCGTGCGTTTTAAGAGCTGTTTCATCTTCATTTCCCCCTTTTTGGGTGATCTTTCTGCCGTATTGTAGCACAAAGTTCCGCAGATAGTCAAATTCCCTCTTTACCTTTTTCTCTCTCTTTGTTAGAATATTAGATTGTATTAGTATGATGAGATAGTGTTGCCCGCTGCGGCAGCACGCCATCGGAAAGGAAGGTGAGCAAACCGTGAAATACGAGCGCTGGCAGATTCCCGCCGTGCCGGAGCAGACCGTCAAGACGCTGACAGACGCCGGATACCCCTATCTCGTTTCATCGGTGCTGGCCGCACGCGGCGTGCAGACGAGCGAGCAGGCCGCCGAAGCGCTGGAGCGCGAGCGGACGCTCTCCTACTCTCCGTTTTTGATGAAGGATATGGACAAGGCCGCCGCGCGCATCACGCGGGCGCTGGAGGTGGGCGAAAAGCTCGCGGTCTTCGGCGACTACGACGTAGACGGCATCACCTCCACCTGTCTTCTCACCGATTATCTCCGCTCGCGCGGAGCGGATGTGACGATGCACATCCCCCGCCGCATTGAAGAAGGCTACGGCCTCGGCTGCGACGCCATCCGCGCCCTTTCTGAGTCCGGCGTGACGCTGATCGTCACGGTCGACTGCGGCATCACGGGTGTGGAGGAAACGGCCTACGCCGCGACGCTCGGCGTGGATCTTGTCATCACCGACCATCACGAATGCAAAGAGCAGCTCCCCGCCGCCGTGGCCGTCGTTGACCCCCACCGGCCGGACTGCCCCTATCCCTTCAAGCATTTAGCGGGCGTGGGCGTTGCGCTCAAGCTCGTTTTGGCGCTTGGCGAGGGGCGCGAGGACGCGCTCTTCGCGCGCTACTGCACGCTCGCCGCCATCGGCACCATCGCCGACGTCATGCGCATGGAGGGCGAGAACCGCACCATCGTGCAGTGCGGCCTGGATAGCATCGACCGCAGCGACTTTACGGGCCTGCACGCGCTGCTGCGCGAGGCAGGGCTCACCTCGCGCCCGATCTCGTCCATCCAGATCGGCTTTGTGCTCGCCCCGCGCATCAATGCCGCGGGCAGAATGGGCCGGGCCGAGCTTGCCGCCGAGCTTCTTTTGACCGACGATCCCATCCGCGCGGAAAAGCTCGCCCGCGAGCTGTGCGAGCTCAACCGCGAGCGGCAGAGCGTAGAGCAGGACATCTTCCGCCGCGCCATCGAGCAGATGGAGGAGCTTCCCGAAAGCGAGCGCAGCGCGCTCGTGCTTTCAAGCGAGGACTGGCATCAGGGCGTTGTGGGCATCGTAGCCTCCCGCCTTTCCGAAAAATTCTCCTGCCCGAGCTTTATGATCCACCTCTCCGACGGGTCGGGCAAGGGCTCCTGCCGCAGCTACGGCGGCTTCAACCTCTTCAGCGCGCTCGAGGCCTGCTCCGATCTTCTCGTCAGCTTCGGCGGGCACGAGCTTGCCGCGGGCTTCACCATCCAAGAGAAAAATATCCCCGCCTTCCGCACGCGCATGAACCAGTATGTGCGCGCCCACATGGGCGAAAAGGAGCGCGTTTCCTCGCTCGAGGTCGACGTGGACTTGCAGCGCCCCTCCCTCGTCACGCTCGAGGAGGTCGAGGCGCTCGCGCTGCTCGAGCCCTACGGCGCGGGCAACAACCGTCCCGTCTTCTGTCTGCGCGGGGCAACGCTTGAAAGCGTGCAGGGCGTGGGGCAGAACCGGCACTTAAAGCTCCGGCTGCAAAAAAGCCGCGTGAGCTTTGACGGCATCTTTTTCTCCGTCACCGCAGGCGAATGCGGCGTGTGTGCGGGGATGCGCGTGGACGCGGCGTTCTACTTGCAGGTGAACGAATTCCGTTCCCAGCGCTCGCTGCAATTGCAGCTCATCGACCTGCGCCCCTCGCTCGAGGCGAGCGGGCGGGAGAACGAGGCGCTCACCCTCTGCCGCACGCTCATCGGCGGCGGCACGCTCTCTTCGCGCGACGCCTCGCGCGCGCTGCCCTCGCGCGAGCAGTTCGTGCGCGCATGGCGCGTTCTGGAGCGCGAGGTGGGTGCGAACGGCATCCGCGAGCCCATGCTGCCGCTGCTGCGCAGGCTCAGCGCGGAAATGGTCGGCGCGGAAACATTTTTGCGCACGGCGATGTGCCTGCAGGTCTTCGCCGAGCGCGGCCTTCTTGCCATTGAGCGCGAGGGCGACGCCCTTGCCCTGCGCCTGACGGCGGAGGGCAAAAAGGTCGAGCTTGACAAAAGCCCCTATGTATCCGCGCTGCAAGGCTTTCTTTCGTAAAGGAGACGACCCGATATGACACAGGACCCTATGACCAGCAAAAAAGAGAATACCGCGCCGGCGCAGCCGAGCGTCCCCGCCGCGAAGGAAAAGGAGAGTGCGAAGGAGCTTCTGCCCCTCTCGCCCGAGCATGAGGCGCTCGTCAGTGGAATGTACGACCGCCTCGTAAAGACCGTGCGCACCTACAATCCCGGCGCAGACTTTGCCCAGATCGATAAGGCCTACCACTATGCCAAGGACCACCACCGCGGCCAGCTGCGAAAGGACGGCACGCCCTTCATCACCCATCCCCTCGCCGTCGCGCAGATCATCGCCGAGGAATTGAGGCTCGACTCCGAGTCCATCGAGGCCGCCCTCATGCACGACTGCATCGAGGATACCGACGCGACCTATGCAGAGATCGCCAAGGAGTTCACCCCCGCCGTCGCCGACCTTGTCGAAGGCGTCTCCAAGCTCACGCGCGTGCAGTACGCCAGCAAGGAAGAAGAGCAGATGGAGAACCTGCGCAAGATGCTCATGGCCATGGCCAAGGACATCCGCGTCATCCTCATCAAGCTCGCCGACCGCACGCACAACATGCGCACCATGGAGTATCAGACGGCGGAAAAGCAGCGCCAGAAGTCGCTTGAAACGATGGAGATCTACGCGCCCATCGCCCACCGCCTCGGTATGCAGCGCATCAAGTGGGAGCTTGAGGACTTATCGCTCAAATATCTCGACCCCATCGGCTACGAGGAGATCACCCAGTCGCTCGAGAAAAAGCAGCGCGAGCACGAGTCCTTCATGGAGCGCGTGCAGGCGCAGATCGAAGCGCGCCTCAAAGAGCAGAAGGTCCCCTATCTCAGGGTCTACGGGCGCATGAAGCATCCCTACAGCATCTACCGCAAGATGTATGCGCAGAATAAGACGATGGACGAGGTGCTCGACCTCTTCGCCTTCCGCGTCATCGTCGACACCGTGGCCGACTGCTACAACGTGCTCGGCATCATCCACGACCTTTACCGGCCCGTGCTCGGCCGCTTCAAGGACTATATCGGCACGCCCAAGCCGAATATGTACCAGTCGCTCCACACCACCGTCATCGGCGCGGACGGCATCCCGTTCGAAGTCCAGATCCGCACCGAGGAGATGCACGAGATCGCCGAATACGGCGTTGCCGCGCACTGGAAGTACAAGCAGGGCATCTCCGGCAACGCTAATGAACACAACTATGAATGGGTGCGCCGCCTTCTCGAAAATCAGGAGAACACCGACGCGGAGGAATTCGTCCACACACTCAAGGTCGATATGTTCGCCGATGAGGTCTTCGTCTTCTCCCCGCGCGGCGACGTAACGAACCTTCCCGCCGGCGCGACGCCCATCGACTTTGCCTACTCCATCCATTCCGCCATCGGCAACCGCATGACGGGCGCGAAGGTCAACGGGCGCATCGCCCCGCTCGACTATCAGCTCAAAAACGGCGACATCGTCGAGATCCTGACCTCCAAGAGCGCGCACGGCCCCAGCCGCGACTGGCTCAAGATCGCCAAGTCCAGCGAGGCGCGCAGCAAAATTCGCCAGTGGTTCAAGAAGGAGCGCCGCGAGGAGAATATCATCAACGGCCGCATGTCCTTTGAAGCCGAGCTCAAGCACCTCGGCATCCCGATGAGCGACGTGCTCGGCAGCGACCTTGAAACGGCGCTGCTCAAGAAGACCTCGTTCGGCTCGATGGACGAGATGTATGCCGCCATCGGCTACGGCGGCTTCTCCGCGCAGAAGGCGGTCAACCGCATCCACGACGAGATCGTCAAGCTGGAAAAGCAGCGCAAGGAAGAGCGCGCCGCCACGGTGCCGGTCGATAATTCCGGCGCGACGCGCCCGGCCATCCCCAAGCGCACGAAGAGCGAGCAGGGCATCGTGGTCGAGGGACTTTCGAACTGCCTTGTCAAATTCTCCAAGTGCTGCACGCCCGTTCCCGGCGATAAGATCGTCGGCTTCATCACGCGCGGCTACGGCGTGTCCGTCCACCGCTGCGACTGCCCCAACGCCGCGCCCGAGCGCCGCAAGCCCGAGGAGCGCGGCCGCTGGATCAAGGTCAGCTGGGGCACGGACGTGAAAGAATCCTACCAGACCGCGCTCGACATTTACGCCAAGGACCGCCTCGACCTCGTGCTCGACGTTTCCGCCGCGCTCTCGACCTCGCAGACGCGCGTGGCATCGCTCAACGCGACTACGACCGCCGACGGCTTTGCGGTCATCCACCTCAACATTTTCATTTCCGACGCGAACCACCTCGCCGCCGTCATGCGCAAGCTCCACCAGATCAGCGGCGTGATGAAGGTGGACCGTCCCGCCGGATAACAACATTTTCCCCCTTTTGCGGGGACAAAAAGGAGAATTGCCATGCGAGCAGTATTGACCAAGGTTCAGCACGCCTCCGTTACGATCGACGGAGAAGTCAAGGGAAAGATCGGCAAGGGCTTTTTGATCCTGCTGGGCGTCGCGCCCGACGATACGGAGGAAAAATGCCGCAAGATGGCGGACAAGCTCTGCTCGCTGCGCATTTTTGACGACGAGAACGACAAGATCAACCTCTCGCTCGACGACGTCGGCGGCGAGCTTCTCATCATCTCGCAGTTCACGCTCTACGGCAACTGCCGCAAGGGCCGCCGCCCGGAATTTCTGAACGCCGCGCGCCCTGAGATCGCCATCCCGATGTACGAAAAATTCGTGGAGATCTGCCGCGAGAAAGGCTACCATGTGGAGACCGGCGAGTTCGGCGCCTATATGCAGGTCGACTCGCTCAACGACGGGCCGTTCACACTGATCGTGGACTCCGCCGATCTGGAAGCACCGAAAAAGCAGTAAAGAAAGGGGAATTTTCGATGAAAGTCATCACCACCGTCGTCGGCTCTTTGCAGACGAATTGCTACCTGCTCATTGACGAGGAGACGAAGCTTGCCGCGCTCATCGACCCGGGCGACGAGGCGGAAAAGCTCCTCGCGCTCGTGAAGGAGCAGGGCGTTACGCTCAAATACATCCTCCTCACCCACGGCCACCGCGACCACACGCTCGCCGTGCCCGCCATCAAAAAGGTCCTGCCCAAGGCGGAGGTCTACATCGGCGAGGCCGACGCGCACTCCACGGGCATTTACCACTACCCGATGGCCGACCTCATCCCCGACCTCAAATACTACGGCGAGGGCGACACGCTCCCGCTCGGCTCGCTCACCATTCATGTGCTCGCAACGCCCGGCCACACGCTCGGCGGCGTGACGCTGCTCGTGGGCGATGCGATGTTCTCCGGCGACACGCTCTTTGCAGGCTCGATGGGCCGCACCGACCTTCCCGGCGGCAACGATGAGCAGATGATCGCCTCCCTGCGCCGCCTCGGCAGGCTCGAGGGCGAATATACCGTCTACCCCGGCCATATGCGCGCGACCATCCTCTCGCGCGAGCAGGAATATAACCCCTACATCCGTCAGGCACTTCGTTGATAGGACCGTTTCACATGAAAGTTGAGCTTATTGGGCATGATGAAAAATACGCGCTGGAGCAGAGCTTACTCACGCTCTTCCCCGGCGAAAAGCCCGTCTACGGCACGGTCGATGAGGAAGCCGACGCGCACTGGGCGCGCGTGACGCTCTCGGAAGAGAATGATCGCGTGCAGGTGACGACGGAGCTCGGCATCGACGGCCGCTCCGCCGCCCACAGCTATGATTATCCCCTCTCCGGCACGGACTATGAAAAGGAAGGCCAGCGCCGCCACGCCGTCGGCATCAGCTTTTTCGGCGCGGCGAAGGACCTTCTCGGCATCTCCCCCGCATGGGGCAGTCTCACGGGCGTGCGCCCGGCAAAGGTCGCGCTCTCCCTCATCCGCGAAGGCGGCAAGGCGAAGGCCGAGCGGGAGCTTCAGGAGCTTTACTGCGTGCAGCCCGCCCGCGCCCGCCTCGCCATCGAGGCGGCGGACGCCGGCATCCGCGCGGCGGCGGAGCTGGAACCGAACGACATTTCTCTTTACGTCGGCATCCCCTTCTGCCCCACGCGCTGCGCGTATTGCAGCTTTGTGGCGCAGAGCGTGGAAAAGTCCTTCTCGCTCGTGGAGCCGTATCTGGAGGCGCTCTTTGACGAGATCACCGCCGCGGGGCAGCTCGTGCGCGAGATGGGGCTGAACATCAAGTCCTTCTACATGGGCGGCGGCACGCCGACCACGCTGACGGCCGGCCAGATGGACCGTCTCCTCACAAAGCTCGAGCAGAACTTCGACTTTGCAAATCTCGCCGAGCTGACGGTCGAAGCAGGCCGCCCCGACACGATCGATGAAGAGAAGCTGCGCGTGCTGCGCGCGCACAACACCACGCGCGTTTCCATCAATCCCCAGACGATGGAGGATAACGTGCTTGCGGCCATCGGCCGCCGCCATACGGCGGACGACATCCGCCGCGCCATGGAGCAGGTGCGCGCCGCGGACTTCCCGCACGTCAACATGGACCTCATCGCAGGTCTCCCCGAGGATACGCCCGAGGGCTTTGCAAGGAGCCTTGACGAGGTCATCTCCATGGGCGCGGACAACATCACGGTGCACACGCTCTCGCTCAAAAAGGGCAGCCGCATCACGCTCGAGGGAAGCCGCATCCCCGGCGCGGAGGAGGTTGCCGAAATGCTGGACTATGCCGACCCCACGCTGCGTAAGAATGGTTTTGCCCCCTATTACCTCTACCGCCAGAAGTATATGTCCGGCAGCTTTGAAAACGTCGGCTGGACGAAGCCCGGCGGCACGGGACTTTACAACATCTACATCATGGAAGAGCTGCACTCCATCCTCTCGCTCGGCGCGGGCGGCTCGACCAAGATGGTCGGCGGCGGGCAGATCCGCCGCGCGTTCAACGCAAAGTATCCGCGTGAATACATCGACCGGCCGGAAAAGCGCCGCGCGAACCTGATGGACTTCGCCCGCTTTTACGCCGAACAAGGAGAATGACGATGAATAAGAGTGATTTCTTTACTGCCGACGCGCTCAAGCCGCACTTCACCTATGCCGATTACTGCGAGAGCGCGGACGCGATCGCCTCTCACCTCGGTTCTTTTCGCCCCGAGGTGCTGCTCGTGCTCGGCAGCGGTCTCGGCTTTCTCGGCGAGCGGGTCGAAGCGCCCATTTTCATGCGCTACGCCGACATTCCGCACTTCCACGCCTCCACCGCGCCCGGCCACGAGGGCCGCTTCGTCTTCGGAACGCTTTGCGGCAAGCGCGTCGCGGTCATGCAGGGCCGGATGCACTGCTACGAGGGCTACACCATGGAGGACGCCGCCTACGCCGTCCGCGTCATCCGTCTGCTTGGCGCGAAGACGATGATCGTGACGAACGCCGCGGGCGCTGTGAACACGGACTATCAGGCGGGCGACCTCATGCTCATCTCCGACCACATCAAGCTCTTCGACTTTGGCCCGCTCTGGGGGCCGAACATTGAAGAGTTCGGCACGCGCTTCCCCGATATGTCCAATGTCTACTCCCCGCGCCTGCGCGCCCTTGCAAAGGATGTCGCGCGCGAGCAGGCGCTCTCGCTGCAAGAGGGCGTTTACATGTACTTCCCCGGCCCGCAGTTCGAAACGCCCGCCGAGGTGCGCGCCGCGCGCATTCTGGGCGCGGACGCCGTTGGCATGTCTACCGCGCCGGAGGCCATCGCCGCCGCGCACTGCGGCTATGAGATCCTCGGCGTGACGCTCTGCGCCAACATGGCCGCAGGCGTTCTCCCCCAGCCGCTCTCGGGCGAGGAGGTCAACGAAATGGCGGAGCAGTCCGCCCCGCGCTTCTCCTCTCTCATCCTCGGCTGCCTTGAAAAGCTGTAAGGCTTCGTCATTTCTTCGCATTTTCTTCGCAATTTTTTGGAACAAAAGGTCGTATTTCCTATGGCTACAGAAAAAAAGCAATCCTTCCTTGGCGGCGCGGCGGTGCTGGCCTTCGGCATCATGGCGGTCAAGGTCATCGGCGCGGTGTTCAAGATCCCGCTGCGCAACATCCTCGGCGAGGGAGGCAGCGCGGACTTCTCCAACGCCTACAACATCTATGCAACGATGCTGACCATCTCGACCGCGGGTCTCCCCGTCGCGCTCTCCAAGCTCGTGAGCGAAGCCTATGCGCGCGGGCGCACGCGGCAGGCGCAGCGCACCTTCAACCTCTCGCTGATCGTCTTTCTGGTGCTGGGCCTTGTCTCGTTCTCGCTGATGTGGTGGGGCAACGACTATCTTGCCTCCCTTCTCAATAACCCCCGCGCAGCCTACGGCATCCGCACGCTCGCGCCCGCGGTGGTGTGCGTGGGGTGCCTGTCCGCCTTCCGCGGCTATGCGCAGGGCCGGCAGTATATGACGCCCACGGCCGTCTCGCAGATCCTGGAGGCCTTGTGCAAGCTCGTCTTCGGCCTTGCCCTCTCGCTGTGGCTGCTGCGCATCGGCCAGCCGGACTACATTGCCGCGGCGGGCGCCATCGGCGGCGTGACCATCGGCACCATCCTCTCGCTCGTCTACATGGCAGTGAACTATCTGCGCCACCGCCCGGCCGTACAAAGCGGTGAGCGCTGCGCCACGGGGCGCGCCATCGTGCGCCGCCTGCTGGCGCTGGCCATCCCCATCACCATCGCCTCGTCGATGGTGTCCATCATCACGCTGATCGACACCTCGCTCGTGCAGGGCCAGCTCCAGAACGCGCTGGGCTACTCGCTCGATGAGACCCGCGCGCTCTACGGCAACTATTCCGCCTGCATGGACCTCTACAACCTGCCCTCCTCGCTCATGGTCGCGCTCACGGCCTCGGTCATTCCGGCAGTCTCCGCCTCCATCACGCAGCACAACGAAAAGCAGACCGCGCGCATCGTGCGCTCGTCTTTCCGCATCACGGCGCTGCTCGCCTTCCCGATGGGTCTCGGCCTGTGGGCGCTCAGCGGCCCGATCTTCCGTCTTTTCTACCCCCGCTACGACGGCGTGCTCGGCGGGCAGCTCCTTTCGGTGCTCGGCATCGCGAGCATCTTCGTCTGTTTGATGCTCATTACGAACTCCATCCTGCAATCCTACGGGCGAGTGAATGTGCCCATCCTCACGATGCTCATCGGCGGCGTTGTGAAAATCGCGCTCAACTATAACCTCACGGCCATCCCGTCCGTCAACATTCACGGCGCGCCCATCGGCACGCTCGTGTGCTTTGCGCTCACGGCCATTTTAAACCTCGCCGCCGTCTCGCGCGCCGCATCCTTCCGCCTCAACTACCCCGGCTACTTCCTGCGCCCGCTGCTCGCTTCGCTCGCGATGGCCTTTACCGCGCGCGGCGTGTATGCGCTCTGCGCGCACCTTCTTCTCTCCGAGGGCAGCGGCAGAGGGATGCTGCTCCTGTGTGTGGGCGCGGCGATCGCCGCAGCGGTCATCGTATACGTTGTGCTTGTCCTCGCTCTGCGCATCCTCACGCACGACGACCTCGCGCTGCTGCCCAAGGGCGACAAGCTCGCCCGCGTGCTTCATGTGCGCTAAAACCCCTGTAAAATCAGGGAAATTCCGAGAAATGCCTTGCAATGGGAGGGAAATTATGGTAAATTATCCTGAGAAAGCGACATACACGTATGAGGACCTTGTTCACATCCTGCGCATTCTGCGCGCGCCGGGCGGCTGCCCGTGGGATCGTGAGCAGACGCATAAAAGCAACCGCCGCAACTTCCTGGAAGAGGCTTACGAGGCCGCCGAGGCCTTCGATCTTGACGATCCTGAGCTGATGGAGGAAGAGCTTGGCGATATGCTGATGCAGGTCCTCTTTAATATCCACATCGAAGAGGACGCCGGCCGTTTCACAACGGACGACGTGACCGATCATGTCGTGAGAAAGCTCATTTTCCGCCATCCGCACGTCTTTGCCTCCACCTCTGCCGACACGAGCGAGCAGGTGCTCGTCAACTGGGACAAGCTCAAGCGGCAGGAAAAGGGCCAGCGCACCACGGCCGAGGCGATGGATTCCGTCGCCCGCTCGCTCCCCGCCCTCTGGCGGGCGGACAAGCTCCAGAGCAAGGCCGCGAAGGCGGGCTTCGAATTCGCCGATGTTTCCGGCGCGCTCGACAAGCTCGACGAGGAGACGCAGGAGCTGCGCGAGGCCGTTGAAAACGGCACGAATTTTGAAGAAGAGCTCGGTGATGTGCTCTTTGCCGCCGTCAAGGTCGGCCGCTTCTGCGGCGTCGACCCGGAGGCTGCGCTCGAGAAGACCTGCGAAAAATTCATCGCCCGCTTCCGCAAGGTGGAGCAGGCCGCGAGCGCGCGCGGAGAGGATCTTTCCTCCCTGCCGCTCGACACGCTCACCGCGCTGTGGAACGAGGCCAAGCAAGCTCAATGATCGAGGGCCATCCCGCCTTTTGTCATATATTCCCGGAACACACCCCATTCCGGATCAACAAATCAGGAGGATCTATCGATGAACAAGACTGAACTCATTGCTGCCGTTGCAGAAAAAGCAAGCATTTCCAAGAAGGAGTCCGAGGTTGTGATCAACGCCGCCCTCGACACCATTATCGACTCTCTCAAGAACGACGAAAAGGTTCAGCTCGTCGGCTTCGGCTCTTTCGAGACCAAGCACCGCGCCGAGCGCACCGGCCGCAACCCCAAGACCAAGGAGAGCATCACCATCGCCGCTTCCAAGGTCCCGACCTTCAAGGCCGGCAAGGCTTTCAAGGACGCCGTTGCGCAGTAAGCTCCTTAGCAAACAAGACCTTTTGAGAATAGGCGGCGGCGCGATGCGCCGCCGCTCGTTTCTTTTCATCTGAAAAAGGAGGCAGCTTTCATGCGGCTTGACAAATACCTCAAAGTCTCGCGGCTCATCAAGCGCCGCACCGTTGCCAACGAGGCCTGCGACGGCGGCCGCGTCACGGTCAACGGCAAGGTCGCCCGCGCGTCCTACGACGTGAAGATCGGCGATGTGATCGCGCTGCACTTCGGCGAGCGCACGCTCGCCGTCGAGGTGCTCGACGTTTCCGAGACCGCTGGCAAGAGCGAGGCCTCGCTCCTCTACCGCGAGGTTCCCGCCCAGGACTGAGGCGTACTATTCCGGACGCGCCCTTCATACATTGTGGTATGGAGGGCGCGTTTTTTCGCGCCACGCAAGCGAAAGGACGGTTCGGCTATGACCTATGATCTTTCCCCCGCTTCTCCCCAGCGCATCGAGCTGAGCGGCCGCGAGCACTTAAGCGTCACGGGCGTGGAGGATGTGGACCGCTTCGACGAAAACGAGATCGTAATGACGACCGGCGAGGGCGCGCTCGTCGTCACGGGCGAAAACCTGCACATCGGCAAGCTCAGCATCGACGGCGGCGAGCTGCACGTGGACGGGCGCATCGACTCTGTTGCCTTCGAGGATGTAGCTACGGGGCGCGGCGGCTTTTTGTCGCGCCTGCTCGGAGGATAAGGCATGGGCTTTCCGCTCTCCGCGCAGGCGCAGGGCTTTTTCTCCTCGCTCCTGCTCGGCTTCTCGCTCGCGCTCATCTATGATCTGCTGCGCGCCCTGCGTCTGAGCCGGCGCGGCCTTGCCCTTCTCACGCCGCTTTGCGACGCGCTCTACTGCGCGCTCTTCGCGCTGCTCGTCTTCCTCTTTTCCCTGCGCGCGGCAGGGGGTGAGCTGCGGCTCTACATGATCGTCTCGGCGCTCTGCGGCGCGCTATTCTATTTTCTCGTCTGCGCGCGCTTTTTTCGCCCGCTGTGGGCGCTCTGGGCAGAGGTTTTGCTCGCGCTGCTCTCACTTCTCACCGCGCCGCTGCGCGCGCTGAGAAAGCTTTATGGTAAACTTGCCAAACTTTGCAAAAGGTACTTTCTTTTTTCCAAAAAGCGGCTTATAATAAAGCCGTATGAGCGCAGGGCACTGCACTCGATCCGCCGCAGGCGGAAAAAGGGAGGGGAACAGCATGGCAAAAGGGACCAGGCCACCGAAAAAGCGCACGAGTCCGCTGACGATGCTCGTCATCGCGATTTTGATCGTGCTTGTGGGCGTGCAGCTCGTCCACCTCAGAGGGCAGATCGAGCAGGCAAAAGGAGAGCTGACGGGCCTGAAAAGTGAGCTCGCCGCTGCCAAGCAGGAGAACGATTCGCTTGCCTCGGCACTGGAAAAGGCCGACGATCCTGCCTTTTTGCAGGAGCTGGCGCGCGATCAGCTCGGCTACGTCACGCCGGGCGAGAAGTCCTTCTACGACGTGAGCAACTAAAATCAAACAAATCTCAAAAGCGCCCTGCGGGGCGCTTTTTTCCGCGCAAAAAAGGGGCCGCCGCCGCATTGCTGCGGCCGCGGCCCAAATGGGTGGGATATTGGAAAGCTTCCGATGCTTATGATACAAGCCCCGCGGGAAAACGTCAATGGGAGCTTTTGTCGCTTCCCCGCGTCTTTTGTCGAGATGGGTCGCGGCCGTACACTTTTGCCTTTTTGCACAAAAAAATGATTTTTACACATCGTTCATTTGATATTCCCGCCCATACGTGCTATAATGCAGAAAAGAGAACAGCAGCGCTTCCCCGGCGCCCGCCTTCTCTTCCTCACCAACGAAAGGAGCCAACATCATGAAATACACCTACACCTGCAAAAAGATCTCCCTGAACGATTCCGTCAAGGCCTACGCCGAAAAGAAGATCGGCAAGCTGGAAAAGTTTTTCAAGGAGGAGCCCGAGGCTTCTGTGACCTTCTCCGTTGAGAAGAAGAACCGCTGTGTCGCCGAGATCACGCTCCGCGGCGCAAACGGCACGCTGTTCCGCGCGGTATGTGAGGACCCGGACGGCGATATGCGCGGCGCGATCGACGAGGCCTGCGCCCAGATCGAGCGCAAGATCCGCAAGAACAAGACGCGTCTTGCCAAGAACCTGCGCACCGAGGCCGTGCTGCCCGAGCTGCCCGAGGAATTCGAGCCGCACGAGGAGAGCGAGTTTGACATCGTGCGCACCAAGCGCTTCACGGTCAAGCCCATGAGCGCCGAGGAGGCCATTTTGCAGATGAACCTGCTGGGCCACAGCTTCTTCGTCTTCCGCAACACCGATTCCGCCGACGCGATCTGCGTCGTCTACCGCCGCAACAACGGCGGCTACGGCATCATCGAAACGGAGGATGACGAGGACTAAGCCGTTAAAAGAGAATTCAGAAGGGGCGGAACTCCATTCCGCCCCTTTTTTTGTCCGCCCGTTTGTGGTATACTCGTCCTGTTATTCCAAAAAAGAGGAGACCGCCCCCATGAATCCATTTTTCTGCCGCGCGTTCCAGTGCTGCTTTGCCGTCGGCGCGCGCTTTCTGCCCTGGCGCACGCCGGAGGTCTATTCCGGCTCCGGCAGTCTCCTGCGCGTGGCGGACATCCTGAAAAAAGAGGGCCTGCGCCGCCCCTTCGTCGTGGCGAGCCGCCGCCAGTGCGCGGACGAGCACTTCCGCCGCTTGCAGGAGGTGCTCGACGAGCAGGACATTCTGCTCTCCGTCTACTCCGCCGTTGAGCCGAACCCCTCGGTCGAAACGGTCGAGAAGATCGCCGCGCAGTACCGGCTCGACCGCTGCGACTGCTTCCTCGTCATCGGCGGCGGCTCGCCGATGGACGCGGCCAAGGCCGCCGCGGCGCGCCTTGCCCGAGCGGAGAAGACCGTTCCCCAGCTCGGCGGACTTTTGAAGGTCCGCCGCCGCATCCCGACGCTCATCGCCGTGCCGACCACCGCCGGCACCGGCTCGGAGACAAGCATCGCCGCCGTCGTGACCGACGATCATCACAAGTATTCGATCTCCGACCTCTGCCTCATCCCGCGCTACGCGATCCTGGACCCCACGCTTTCGGCCACTCTGCCGCCGCGCATCACGGCCGAGACCGGCATGGACGCGCTGACGCACGCGGTCGAGGCCTATCTGAGCCGCTACTACAACACCGCCAGGACCCGCGCGCGGGCCGAGCGCGCCGTTGTGACCATCTTTTCTCACCTTGAGCGCGCGTATCGCGACGGCGCGTCGCTCCCCGACCGCGCGGCGATGCTGCAAGCCTCCTTCGACGCGGGAGCCGCCTTTACGCGCGCGAGCGTCGGCAATGTGCACGCCATCGCGCACACGCTCGGCGGGCTCTACGGCACGGCCCACGGCCTTGCGAACGCCGTGCTGCTGCCCATCGTGCTGGAGGATTACGGCGCTGCCGCCTATCCGCGCCTTGCCCGCCTCGCCCGTCTTGCCGGCCTCCCGGGAGAGAGCGACGAAGCGCTCGCCAAGACGTTTATCGCTGAGATCCGCGCGATGAACGCGCGCATGGGCATCCCCGACCACTTTGACTGCATCCGCGAAGAAGACATCCCCCAGATGGCCGCCTGGGCGAGTAGCGAGGCGAACCCCGTCTACCCCGTTCCGGTCATCTACGACCGCGCGCGCTTCATGCGCGTCATCGAGCGTGCGCGCCGCGCCGCCTGAGTCCCCCAATCCCCCATATTGCAAAAAGGATCGAAAAAATTTATGCTTGGAGTTTACGACTATACCGTTCTTGCGACTTATCTTGCGCTGCTGCTCGGCCTCAACGGCATCTATGCCGCCGCGCAGTCGCGCCCCCTCCCCGCCATGCTGTGCCTGATGCTCGCGGGCCTGCTCGACGCCTTCGACGGGCGCATCGCCCGCACGAAAAAGAACCGCAGCGAGATGGAAAAGCGCTTTGGCATCCAGATCGACTCGCTCAATGACCTTGTCTGCTTCGGCGTGCTGCCCGCCGCCATCGGCTGGTCGACGGGGTGCAGCGCGCCGTGGTTCCTCGCCACGATGTCGTTTTTCGCGCTCTGCGCGCTCATCCGCCTCGCCTACTTCAACGTGACGGAGGAGGAGCGGCAGGACAAGACGAACGAGAACCGCCACTACTATCTCGGTCTTCCGGTCACGTCCTCGGCCTTCGCCATGCCGTTTTTCTACCTGCTCGCGCTCTATGCTGGGAAAAAAGCCGCTGTTCTTTACGCCATCGGCGCGTTTTTGCTCGGCGTGCTCTACATTTCGCCCCTGCGCATCAAAAAGATCGGGCTGCGCGGCGTCGCGCTGCTCTCCGCCGTCGGCCTTGCCGAGTTTGCCGCGTTGGTGCACATGATCCGGGCATGATATCCCCCAAAAAGCCGAAGGAAGGGCTGAGAGAGTTCTCAGCCCTTCCTTTTTTCACTTGAGGAACGTCTCCGGGTCGCAGGGCACGCCGTCCTTCGTCACGCCGAAGTGCAAGTGCGCGGGGATGGCGAATTCGGCGATGGACGTGCAGCCCACCGAGCCGATGACCTCGCCCGCCGAAACGTGCTGCCCCTCGCTGACCGCCGGAACGGACTGGAGGTTTGAATAGACCGTCTCGTATCCACCGTCGTGCGCGATGGTCACGCTCGTGCCCATGAGGTCGTCGTCGATGACCTGCGTCACCGTGCCGCTGCACGCGGCGAGCACCTGCGTACCGGCCTCGGCGGCGATGTCCACGCCGCTGTGCGTGCGCCAGTCGCCGAGCGTCTCGTTGTACTTGAGCTCATCGACGGAGAAGACCGCAAGCGTCTCCCCCACAAGGGGCGCGACGACGAGGCGCGGCTCCTCGGGCGCGATGTCCGCGCTGCTCTCCGCGGCCGGGACGCTGTCCTCCACGGCCGCCGCCTCGTCCATCACGCGGATCTCCGCCCCCTCTTCGGGCGGGATGAGCGAAGCATCGTCAAAGTCTGCCTCCGGCATCTCTGCCGTCCTTTCCTCCTGCGCGGGAAGCTCCACCTTTGCGCTCGCCTCCTCCGCGTCCCGATCCGTCGTGCTGCCCGGCAGCAGCGTCCAATAGCCCGCGACGGCCAGCGCCGTCACACCGAGGAACAGGGCTATGTATAAGCCCGTCCCGCCGAAGAAATGCCGCTTTGCGCGGCCGTTCGATCCTGCCATGTCGTTTCCTTTCCGCCGCGCGCGTCGCGGCTCATCCAAAAGTTCCACGGAGCTGCAAAAAAGCTCTGACGGTAGTTTGTACCGTCAGAGCTTTTTCTAAACCTGTTTTGATTCGATTTTTCAGCGCACGATGAGCGTCTTGCCGTCCATCTCCTCGGGCTTTTCAAGGCCCATCACGTCGAGAATGGTCGGGGCAATGTCGGCAAGGCGGCCGGGCCGCAGCTCGGTGCCCGCGCCGCAGAGGATGAAGGGCACGCGGTTGGTCGTGTGCGCGGTCATGGGGCTTTTTCCGTCGCTTTGCAGCATCTGCTCGGCGTTTCCGTGGTCAGCAGTGACCATGGCGATGCCGCCCATCTTGAGCGTCGCGTCCACGACGCGGCCAACGCAGTCGTCGACTGTTTCAACGGCCTTGACCGCCGCGTCGAACTTGCCCGTGTGGCCGACCATGTCGCAGTTGGCAAAGTTGAGGATCACAACGTCGTACTTGCCGGACTCGATGCGGTCCACGCACCTGTCAGCGACCTCATAAGCGCTCATCTCGGGCTGGAGGTCGTAGGTCGCGACCTTCGGCGAGGCGATGAGCACGCGGTCCTCGCCGGGATAGGGCTCTTCCACGCCGCCGTTGAAGAAGAACGTGACATGGGCGTACTTCTCGGTCTCGGCGATGCGCAGCTGCGTCATGCCCATCTTGCTGAGGTACTCGCCAAGGCCGTTTTTCACGCTGATGCGCGGGAAGGCGACCAGCACGTTCGGCATCGTGGCGTCATACTCGGTGTTGCACACATAGGTGAGCGGGAAGAACTCGCGCTTAAAGCCGTCGAACGCGGGGTCGACGAAGGCGCGCGTGATCTCGCGGGCGCGGTCGGGGCGATAGTTGAAGAAGATGACCGAGTCGTTGTCGGAGATCATGCCGTCCTTATCGCAGACGATCGGCTCGACGAACTCATCCGTCACGCCGTTTTTGTAGCTTGCCTCAATGGCGTGGATGGGATCGGGGTCCTGCACGCCCTCGCCGTAGACGAGCGCGTCGTAGGCGTTCTCAAGGCGGTCCCAGCGCTTGTCGCGGTCCATCGCGTAGTAGCGGCCCATAACGGTCGCGATCTTGCCGACGCCGATCTCCCGGCACTTTTCCATAGTCTTTGCCACAAAGTCGCGTCCGGAGGTCGGGGGCGTGTCGCGCCCGTCGAGGAAGGCGTGGATATACACGCGCTTGAGGCCCTTGATGTGCGCCATTTTCAAAAGCGCATAGAGATGGTCGAGCGTGGAGTGCACGCCGCCCGTGGAATGCAAACCGTAAAGATGCAGCGCGGAGCCTTTTTCAAGGCAGTCGTCCATCGCCTTGTTGTAGGCGGGGTTTTCAAAGAAGGTGCCGTCCTCGATGGAGCGGGTGATGCGCGGCAGGTCCTGGAACACGACGCGGCCGCCGCCGATGTTGGTATGACCGACCTCGCTGTTGCCCATCTGCCCGTCGGGCAGACCCACATCGAGCCCCGAGGCGGCAAGCTCGGTGTGCGCGTACGCTTTGAAAAGGCCGTCGAGCACGGGGGTGCTGGCCGCGCGGACCGCGTTGCCAACAATATCGTCGGACAGGCCGAAGCCGTCCATAATGATGAGGGTGGTCGGAGCTTTGTTCATAAATGGTATCCCTTTCTGCTCAGTCCTGATTGGCAGCGTGAACGATCTCCATCAGCGATTGAGCCTGCAGCGACGCGCCGCCGATCAGGCCGCCGTCGATATCCTCGTGCGAGAGCAGCTCGCGGGCGTTTTCCGGCTTCATCGAGCCGCCGTACTGGATGGTCACGCTGCGGGCCACGCGCGCGCCGTACTGCGCGCGAATCAGCGCGCGGATGGCGGAGCAGACCTCGCTTGCCTGCTCGCTCGTGGCGGTCTTGCCCGTGCCGATGGCCCAGATGGGCTCATAGGCGATGACGCAGCGGCGCATCTGCTCGGCGCCCACGCCGGCAAGCGCGCTTTTGACCTGAAGGGTGATGAGCTCCATCGTCACGCCCATCTCGCGCTGGGCGAGGCTCTCGCCCACGCAGATGATCGGGTTCAGGCCGGCATTCAGCGCGGCGTGGACCTTCTTGTTCACGATCTCGTCCGTTTCGCCGAAGAGGGCGCGGCGCTCGCTGTGGCCGACGATGACGTAACGCACGCCGAGGTCGGCGAGCATATCGGCGGAAATTTCGCCGGTGTAGGCGCCGCTCTTTTCAAAGTAGACGTTCTGCGCGCCGACGGCGATGCGGCTGTCCTTGAAGGCGCGCACGGCGGCGGAGAGATCGGCCGCGGGCACGCACACGACGATGTCGCACCACTTGGTCTTGGGAAGGATGGCCTTGAACTCTTCGGCAAAGGCCTTGGTCTCGCTGGGGGTCTTGTTCATTTTCCAGTTGCCTGCGATAATGGTCTTACGGTATCTGCGATTCATGTTGGGTCTTTTCTCCTGTTACTACTATAAAGAATCAAAAGCTGCGGGGGAACTTTTTTTACTTGTCGAGCAGGCACGCTACGCCCGGAAGCTCCTTGCCCTCAAGGAACTCGAGCGACGCGCCGCCGCCAGTGGAGATGTGCGTGATCTTGTCGGCAAAGCCGAGCTGCTCGGCCGCCGCCGCGCTGTCGCCGCCGCCGATGATGGTGACAGCGCCGCTTTCGGCGAGGGCCTTGGCCATGGCCTTGGTGCCGTTTGCAAAGGCCGGGAACTCGAAAACGCCCATGGGGCCGTTCCAGACGATCGTGCCCGCGCCCCTCGTGGCAGAGCAGAAGAGCTCGATGGTCTCAGGGCCGATGTCCATGCCCATCATGTCCGCGGGGATGTGCATCGCGTCGACGACGTGGGGCTCGGCGTCGGCCGCGAATTCCTTCGCCGCGACCGCGTCGACCGGCAGCAGGAGCTTCACGCCCTTTGCCTTGGCTTTTTCGATCATTTCAAGCGCGTAGGCGCACTTGTCTTCTTCAAGGAGGGACTTGCCGATCTCGCCGCCCTGCGCCTTGGAGAAGGTGTAGGACATGCCGCCGCCGATGATGACGGTATCGGCCTTGTCGAGAAGGTTATTGATGACGGCGATCTTGTCGCTGACCTTCGCCCCGCCGAGCACGGCGACGAACGGGCGCTTGGGATCGTCGAGCGCCTTGCCCATGACCTCAAGCTCCTTGGCGACAAGAAGGCCCGAAACGGCGGGAAGATAGGCGGCAACGCCGGCGGTGGAGGCGTGGGCGCGGTGCACCGTGCCGAAGGCATCGGATACGTAAAGCTCCGCCATGGAGGCGAGCGCCTTTGCAAGCGCGGGGTCGTTCTTCGTCTCGCCCGGTTCAAAGCGGGTATTTTCAAGCAGCATGATCTCGCCGCCCTTGAGCGCCGCGGCCTTGGCTCTCGCGTCCTCGCCAACGACGTCGCGACTGAAGATGACGGGCTTGCCGAGAAGCTCGGAGAGGTGCGCCGCCACGGGCGCAAGCGTCAGCTTTTCAAGCGACTTTTTCCACTTTTCCTCTGTGAGCGTCGCGGGGTCCTTGCCCTTTTCGGTCTGCTTTTTGACCCACTTTTCAAACTTCGGCTCGGGCTTGCCGAGGTGCGAGCAGGCAATCACGGCCGCGCCGTGGTCGAGAAGATAGCGGATGGTCGGCAGCGCCGCCACGATACGCTTATCGGACGTGATCGCGCCGGTCTCCTTGTCCTGCGGGACGTTGAAATCGCAGCGCAGCAGCACCTTTTTCCCGCTCACGTCCACATCGCAGACCGTCTTTTTATTATAGTTCATGTCAGTTCCTCCTCATAACGATACAGATACGATTTGGCTACTCGATTGTTGAAACGAAACCGTTTCCCTATGGTGTTTCCAGCATCTCGCCCTCGTGCTTGAGGCCGGGAAAGCCGGTCTGCCGCAGCGCCTCATAGGTCAGGATCGCCACGGAGTTGGAAAGATTCAGGCTGCGCGCCTCTGCGCGCATCGGAAGGCGGATGCAGCGCTCATAGTGCGCCGTGCGGAAGTCCTCCGGGAGGCCCGCCGTCTCTTTGCCGAAAAAGAGCCAGCAGCCGTCCTCAAATTCCGCCTGGCAGTAGTCCTGCGGCGCCTTGGTCGTGGCGAGCCAGCAGTTTTGCTCCGCTTCGGGGTGCTTTGCAAAAAGCTCCGCCAGATCTTCATACACGCTGATATCCACAAGATACCAGTAGTCCAGTCCCGCGCGCTTGACGGCGCGGTCGGAAATATCGAACCCGAGGGGCTTGATGAGGTGCAGATGCGCCCCCGTTGCCGCACAGGTGCGCGCGATATTGCCGCAGTTCTGCGGGATCTCCGGCTCCACGAGCACGATATTGAGCATGATGGCGTCTCCTCCACGCGAAAGTTTAATTATTGTACCGCAAAAATATTGCGAATTCAACCTAAAATACAGCCTTTTGAAACGATTTTTCCAAAATGAAAAAAGGTAGAGGAGGAAAACAAAAAAACTTTTACCTTTTTTGCAGGAAAAGGTGGATTTTTTGTTTGTCTTTGGTATAATACCCGTTAAGAAGGACTATTTTACGAAAGGAGCTCACTCCAATGGATCAGAAGCTGGCCGTCCTGTTCATGCCGGACGATATGACGCTGACAAAAGAGAAAACACCGCTGATGCTAAGGCCCATCCTGTTCTGCCCCATCCTCACGTGGATGATTGACGAACTGATGGGACAGGGCGTCGAGCGGTTTTTTATTGTATCCGATGTGCGCGCGCACGATGTGATGCGCCCCTATATCTCCGAAAAGGCCGACGTCACCTATGTGGACGGGGCAAAGCACGGCGAAGAGCTGTTGAAGCTTCTCAAAGGTGAAAAGGGCAGCGTGCTCATCGTCAACGGCGCGGTGCTGCCCGTGGGCGTCTTCTCCGGCGGCGCGGTCTACTCGGCGGATGCCAAAGAGTGCTGCAAGGTACTCAAAGAGCACGGCGCGTTCGCGGCCTTCCCCGCGGGGGCCGAGATCTCGAAGGGCTTCCTCCCCATCGGCGACGAGGAAGAGCTGCGCTCGGCGCAGGATATGTGCCGCCGCAAGATCGCGGACAAGCACTTTGCCGCGGGCGTTTCCATCATGGACCCCAACAACACCTACATCGACCCCCGCGTGACGATCGGCAGCGGCACGGTCATCCTCCCCGGCACGATCCTGCGCGGCAGGACGGTCATCGGGAAAAACTGCACCATCGGCCCGAACGCCATGATCCGCGACTGCACGGTCGGCGACGAGACGGAGGTAAACGCCTCGCAGCTCAACGAGAGCACCGTCGGCAGCCATACGACCGTCGGCCCCTTCGCCTATGTGCGCCCGCACTCGACGATCTGCGACCATGTCAAGGTCGGCGACTTTGTCGAGATCAAAAACAGCGTCATCGGCAACGGCACGAAGATCTCGCACCTGACCTACATCGGCGACAGCGACTGCGGCGAGCGCATCAACTTCGGCTGCGGCACGGTGACGACGAATTACGACGGCTTTAAGAAGTTCCGCTGCACGATCGGCGACGACGCCTTCATCGGCTGCAACACCAACCTCATCGCACCCGTCACAGTGGGCAAGGGAAGCTACATCGCCGCCGGCTCCACCATCACCGACGAGGTGCCGGAAAACGCGCTGGCGCTGGCCCGCGCCCGTCAGGTCAATAAGCCCGGCTGGGCCGAAACATGGCGCGAGGCGCACAAAAAGTAAGTAACTTCAGAAAATTTTTATAAACAGAGGAGTACATCATCATGATCTCTCACGGCAAGGACATCAAAATTTTCACGGGTAACGCAAACCCCAAGCTTGCAGAAAGCATCTGCAAGATCATCGGCACCAAGCTCGGCGAGAGCGAGGTCAAGAGCTTTGCCGACGGCGAGGCTTCCGTCTCCCTGTACGAGACCGTACGCGGCAGCGACGTGTTCCTCGTTCAGTCCACCTGCAAGCCCGTCAACGACAGTCTGATGGAGCTGCTGATCATGGTCGACGCCTGCCGCCGCGCTTCCGCCGGCCGCATCACCGCCGTCATGCCCTACTTCGGCTATGCCCGTCAGGACCGCAAGGCCAAGAGCCGCGACCCCATCTCCGCCAAGCTCGTCGCCAACATGCTCGTCGCCGCCGGCGTTGACCGCGTGCTGACGATGGACCTGCATGCCAACCAGATCCAGGGCTTCTTCGACATTCCCGTCGATAACCTCTTCGGCAATCCCATCTTTGTCGATTACTACGCCAAGAAGTTCGGCTCCGCCTGCGAGGACATGGTCGTCGTCTCTCCCGACGTTGGCTCCGTCGCCCGCGCCCGTACCTTCGCCCAGAAGCTGCACATGAACCTCGCCATCGTCGATAAGCGCCGCCAGAAGGCCAACCAGTGCGAGGTCATGAACGTCATCGGCGACGTGGCCGGTAAGGAGTGCATCCTCTTCGACGATATGGTCGATACCGCCGGTTCTCTCTGCAACGCGGCCAAGGCCATCGTTGAGGTCGGCGGCGCAAAGAAGGTCTACGCCTGCGCGTCCCACGGCGTGCTCTCCGGCCCCGCGCTCGAGCGTCTTGCCGCGAGCAGCATCGAGGAGCTGGCCCTGCTCGACACCATCCCCGCCCCCGCCGGCGAGGACGAGCTCAAGAAGTCCCGCATCAAGTACCTGACCGTCGCGCCCATGTTCGCCGAGGCGATCGAGCGCACCTATCAGGAGATCTCCATCGCAAAGCTCTTCAACTAACATGACGCCGTTCCCCGCCGCGCGCGGGGAGACGGCACTGGGAGGGATATCTCGGGCACGAGATATCCCTCCTTTCCGCCCGCGCGAAAAAAGGCGGCGCGCCGCGCCGCCAAGACCCTCCCCCAACGGGGAAATGATCGAGGATAATTCTTATGATTTTCAAAAAATCCGGCCCGCCGGAATGGCTCTTAGTCTGTTTGGGCAATTACGGCAAGGAATATGAAAACACACGCCACAACGTCGGCTTTATGGCCGCGGAACGGCTCATCGACAAGCGCGATCTGCGCTGCAACCGGCTGCGCTTCCGCGCACTGACCGAGGTCATCGACCTTGGCGGCGCGAACGTGCTTTTGATGATGCCGCAGACGTACATGAACCTCTCCGGTGAGGCCGTCGGCGAGGCGGCGCGCTTCTATAAAATTCCCGCCGACCACGTCATCGTCATCTCCGACGATATCTCCCTGCCGCTGGGCAAGGTCCGCGTGCGCGCAAGCGGCAGCGCGGGCGGCCACAACGGTCTCAAGAACATCATCGCCCACCTCGGCACCGACAAATTCCCGCGCGTGAAGGTCGGCGTCGGCGCGCCGGAGCACGACATTGTCGACTGGGTCATCGGCCCCTTCACGGCGAGCGAGCGCAAGGTCGTAGACGGCGTGCTCGACCGCGTGCTTGAGGCCGTTGAGTGCATCATCACCGACGGTGTGCTCGCCGCGCAGAACCGCTGCAACGGCTGATGCATTCCGGCGCGAAAATTTATAAAATCGCCATAGACTTTTCGGGAAAAGCTCATATAATATCATCATGATATGTTGGGTGCGACCCGCCGCGTGCGCGGCGGATCGGCCCTTTTGCGCGTTGCGAAAGGAGGGGAACGGCATGGCAGAGGGCATGAAAATGCTCGGCGCGGCGCTCGCGGCGCTGCCCGAGGTGCGCGAGCTGATGATGAACATCGACGCGGGAACGAGCCCCGTCGCCGTGTCGGGCCTTGCAAGCGTCCACCGCGCGCAGCTTGCCGCCGCGCTGCGGCAGCAGTTAGATCGCCCCCTGCTCGTGCTCTGCGCCGACGAAAACGAGGCAAACCGCATGGCGCTCGACCTCACCGCACTGCTCGGCGAAGAGGTAAGCCTTCTCTTCGCGCGCGAATGGCAGCTGCGCGACCGCGTTTCCGCCTCGCACGGCTGGGAGCAGCAGCGCATCGGCACGCTCTGCCGCCTTGCCGCCGGGGAAGCAAGCGTACTCGTCGCCACGGTCGATGCACTGATGCAGCGCACGCTGCCGCCCGCGCTCCTGCGCGGCGCGGTGACGGAGATCAAGATCGGCGCGCGCTTCGACCTTGCCGCGCTTTCCAGAAAGCTTGTCGAGATCGGCTACGTCCGCGCCGAAACGGTCGAGGGCGTGGGTCAGTTCGCCCTGCGCGGCGGGATCCTGGATATCTACTCGCCGCTCAGCGCGCCCGTGCGCGTCGAATTCTTCGACGACGAGGTGGACGCGATGGGCGAATTTGACCTTGCGACCCAGCGCCGCACACAGAACGTCAAATCGCTCACCGTCCTGCCCGCAGCCGAGGTGCTGCCCGCGCTCACAGGCGGCGGGCGCGAAAAAATGCTCGAGCGTCTCTCCCGCGCAGCGCAGAAGATCGAGAAAAAGGCCGCGGACAGCCCCATCGTGAAGACACTGCGCGGCGACATAGAGCGTCTTTCCAATGACCTGCCACTTGGCGGCATGGACCGCTATCTTGCCGCCTGCTACCCCGAGGAGATCTGCGCGCTCGACTATCTCGCGCCCGACACGCTCGCCGTCGTGAGCGACGGGATGCGCGTTCTGGAGCGCGGGAAAAATTACCACTGGGAGCTTTCCGAGGATGTTAAGCCCCTCATCGAAGAGGGCGTTCTCTGCGGAGAGTTTGCTTCTCTTGCGCTCACGCAGGAGTCGCTCAGCCGCCGCCTCGCGGACTTCCCCGTGCTGCTGCTCGACGCGCTGCCGACCTCACGCAATCTGCTCGCGCCGCGCGTGCTGCTCAGCATGAACGCGCGCTCGCTGCCGAGCTACGGCGGCAGCCTCGAGACCGCCGCGGGCGACATGGAGCGCTATCTTGGCGCGGGCTGCGGCGTTTTGATCCTCTGCGGCAACGAAACGCGCGCAAAAAATCTCCAGCGGCTTTTGGAAGAGCGCGGCATCCGCGCCCGGCTCGACCTCAAAGGCGACCGCCTGCCCGTCCCGCATGAGACCGTCATCGGCCTCGGCGCGCTGAGCGCGGGCAGCGAATACCCCCAATTGAAGCTCGTCATCCTGACCGAGGGCCAGCTCACCTCCCCCCTCTCCGGCAAGCGCACGAAGGCAAAACCCAAGAAGGAGACCTCCGCGCGCGAGGCGCTGCGCTCCTACGAAGACCTCTCCCCCGGCGATCTCGTCGTGCATGTGCATCACGGCATCGGCCGCTTCGCCGGCATCGAGCGAATGCGCGTGGACGGCGTGGACAAGGACTACATCAAAATCTGCTACGCGGGCAACGACAGTCTCTATGTTCCCGCGACGCAGCTCGACATGGTGTCAAAGTACATCGGCGGCCACGGCGAAGACGAGGACGGCCATCCGCGCGCCAAGCTCAGTAAGCTCGGCGGCACGGACTGGTCGCGCGCCAAGACAAAGGCGCGCGCCGCGGCGAAGGACCTTGCCAAGGGGCTCATCGCGCTCTACGCCGAGCGCCAGCGCCGCCCGGGCTTCGCCTTCTCGCCCGACTCCCCGTGGCAGAAGGAATTTGAAGACGCCTTCGACTATGAAGAGACCGACGATCAGCTGCGCGCCATCGCCGAGATCAAGGGCGACATGGAGCGCTCAACGCCGATGGACCGTCTGCTCTGCGGCGACGTGGGCTACGGCAAAACAGAGGTCGCGCTGCGCGCCGTGATGAAGTGCATTTTGGACGGCAAGCAGGCGGCGATCCTGGTGCCGACCACGGTGCTCGCCCAGCAGCATTACGCAACGGCGATCAACCGCTTCCGCTCGTTCCCCGTGCGCATCGAGGTGCTATCGCGCTTCAAAACGCCGGCGCAGAAAAAGCAGATCATGCAGGATGCCGCCGCGGGAAAGATCGACCTTCTTATCGGCACACACTCGCTGCTGCAAAAGAGCCTGCACTTCAAAGATCTCGGTCTTCTTGTCATCGACGAGGAGCAGCGCTTCGGCGTGACGCACAAGGAAAAGCTCAAGGAGCTTTCCCGTCAGGTCGATACGCTGACGCTCTCGGCAACGCCCATCCCCCGCACGCTCAACATGGCGCTCTCCGGCATCCGCGATATGTCCACCATCGAGGTCCCGCCCGTTGACCGCCAGCCGGTGCAGACCTATGTCCTCGAGCACAACTGGGGCGTCATCGCCGACGCTATCCGGCGCGAGCTTGCCCGCGGCGGGCAGGTCTACTATATGCACAACCGCGTAGAGACCATTGACCGCTGCGCCGCGACACTCAAAAAGCTCCTCGGCGAAGAGGTCTCGATCGGCGTCGCGCACGGCAAGATGGACGAAAAGGGTCTATCCGCCGTGATGCAGCAGCTCTCGGACGGGGAAATTCAGGTGCTCGTGTGCACGACCATCATCGAAACGGGCATCGACATCCCGAATGTCAACACCCTCATCATCGAGGACGCCGACCGCCTCGGCCTCGCCCAGCTCCACCAGATCAGAGGGCGCATCGGCCGCAGCGCAAGAAGAGCCTACGCCTACATGACCTACCGCGCGGGAAAAATCCTCACCGAGGTCGCCGCCAAGCGCCTCACCGCCATCCGCGAGTACGCGGAGTTCGGCTCGGGCTTTCGCATCGCGATGCGCGACCTGGAAATCCGCGGCGCGGGCAATCTGCTCGGCCCCGAGCAGTCGGGCTACATGATGAGCGTCGGCTATGATATGTACTTGCAGCTTCTGGAAGAAGCCGTGCTCGAGCAGCGCGGCGAAAAAGCCCCCCAGCGCACCGAATGCTCCGCCGACCTCACGGTTTCTGCAAACCTCCCGGAGAGCTACATCTCCTCCGGCGAGCAGCGCATGGACATCTACCGCCGCATCGCGGCGCTGCGCACGAGCGAGGGCGCGCAGGAGCTGCTCGACGAGCTGCTCGACCGCTACGGCGAGCCGCCGCCGCCGGTCTTAAAGCTGATGGACGTGGCGCTTTTGCGCGCCGAGGCCGTTCAGTCCGGCATTTGCGATATCACGCAGCGCGGAGGCGAGATCGTCTTCACCTTCGCCGCGGGCGAGAATATGCCCGTGGAGGCCGTGATGGCCCTGTGCACCCAGACGAAAAACAAGCGCCGGCTCACGCTTTCCGCCACCGGAACAGAACCGAAGCTCACACTGCGCCTCGCGCCAAACGAGGACGCGCTCGAATCCGCCTTGACGCTGGTCGAAGACCTGCGCGTAAATAAGGAAGAAAACGAAAAAGAGGTAACATCATGCTGAAAAAGAGAATTCTCTCATTCCTCGGCGCGGCGGCCCTCACCGCAGCGCTCACCTTCGCCGTCGTTTCGCTCTCGCCCTCGAACGGCTTCACCTCCGGCTCGATGCAGGAGGGGATGAGCTATGAGGTCTGCGGCGTTTCGCCCGACGCGATCGTTGCAAGCCTTGACGGCAACGGCGCGAGCGCCGATCTCATCACCTACTGGATCGGCTACAACGCAACGTATCTCAACTCCTATATGCAGCATTACGGCGGCGGCGCGCTTGACTGGGACTACACCATGTCCGACGGCACGACCATGCCCGACTACATCAAGCAGGACGTGCTCGCCACCGTCAAGCAGGAGCTGCTCATCGAAAATCTCGCCAACAAGTACGGCGTGACGCTCACCGACGAGCAGCACGCGGCGATCGAGTCCGATGAGCAGAGCTTCATCGAGCAGTACGGCAGCGAGGAGGCCTTCGACGAAGAGCTTGCAAAGCTCGGCCTTCGCCGCGAGACTTACGAGCGCATCACCGCCACCAATTACCTCTACCAGAACCTCTACAAGCTCTACCTGACCGAGGGCAGCGCGCTCTACGCCTCCGACGAGGACCTTGCCGCCTATGCCGCCGCGCAGAACTACATCACCGCCGACCACATCCTGCTCACCACCGTGGATACCGCCACGGGCGAGGCGCTGAGCGATGAGGCGATCGCCGAAAAGAAGGCCCTCGCCGAGGAGCTTGCCGAAAAGCTTAAGAACTACACGGGCGACGACCTTGCGTCCTATTTTGCAGAGCTTGCCGACGAATACAGCGAGGACCCGGGCCGCGCGTCCTATCCCACGGGCTACACCTTCACCACCGGCTCGATGGTGAAGGAGTTTGAAGACGCCGCCTACGCGCTCGACGAGGGCGCGGTGAGCGACATCGTCGAGTCGAGCTTCGGCTATCACATCCTGCTGCGTCTGCCGCTCGACAAGGCCGCTGCCGCGGAGAGCGTCCGCGAGGCGTACTTCACGAACTTCATCGACGAGCAGCTCGAAAAGGTCACGCTCGCCACGAGCGAGCAGTTCGACGCGCTCGACGCCCAGGCGCTGTATGAGGCGATCGTCGCTGCGCAGGCGGAGTAAAGAACTTTCCCCCTTTGCAGGGGAAACGGACAAAAAAAGGGGGACTTCTCTTTCGCAAAAGAGAAGTCCCCCTTTGATTGGCAGCGCGCAGCAAAATGCGCGCCTTTTTTAAGAAGCCTTACTCAAGCATCTGCGCCGCGCGGTACTGATAGACAAGCTCGACGATGCTTGCCGCGGCAAGCCCCAAGGCGATGGGCACCAGCGCCAGCAGCAGCGTGAATCCTCCGTTGAGGTAGAAAAACGACCCTTGCGTCTCGGTCAGCAAAAGCGTCAGGGCGAGGACCGCGCCGAAGAGGATCACCAGCACGACCATCCATGTGCACAGCTTGCGCCACTTTGCCGCAAAGGCGTCGTCCGATCCGTCGAAGGCCTCGGCGCAGGCGGTGAGCTGCTGATACTTTGCCGCCGCGCCGGCAAGTAGCAGCGCAAAGAGCAGCGCCGACAGTGCAAGCAGCATCGTGCCGAGTTCATCCGTTTCCATTTTGTCCAGCACGCCCGGCGCGTCGACCCATGCGATCAGCGGCGTGACCGCGAGCGGCGCCGCCCCCCAGTACACCGCCTTGCGGAAGCGCGGCACGGCCTCGCTCATCCTCCACATGGCAATGAGCACCAGCACGCTCACCGCGAGAGAGGCAAGGCTCAGCGGGATGCGCAGCGCGGGGATGCGCTCGTCGAGTTTAAAGGTATTGCTCAGGATGTTGATGACCAGCGCGGTGACACCCAGGCGGAACAGATCACGAAACCCCCTTTGCAGCAGCGGCGCATCGTGCCGCGCGCGCGGCGGGAGCGGTGCTTCGGGGACGGCTTGCAGCATCATTTCCTTTTCCATCATGGTGTTTCTCCTCTCTTTCTCCACGGTTTTCTCTCGTGATTTCCTTATGTGATGTTCATTTTAAGGAAAAACGGCGAAAAAGACCAGCAACTTCAACTTGTCATCGCCTGTTTTTCCCGCATTTTTTATGTAACATGGAGGTTGCATGACGGCAAATCGTCAAAATAAATCGCCGTCATCAAATAATTGAATCAATTCCTGCAAAACTTTTGCAAAATCCCTTGCTTTTGGGAAATGGCAAAGGTATAATGAAAGAACCGTATGAAATCATTGAGGAAATCAATTCATTTAATTTTTGAGAGGAGATCTTTATCATGGCAAAGTTCAAAGTCTACTACACCATCGAGCTGAACGAGATCGCTACCCAGATCTTCGAGTCCAACGACTTCGAAGTCAAGCTGTGCAGCCACAACGACGAGGAGACCTACGTCAAGGAGCTCGCCGAGTTCCAGCCCGACGCCATCATGTGCCGCACCGAGCCCATCACCGCCAAGATGATGGACACCTGCACCAACCTGAAGGTCATCGGCAAGCAGGGCGCCGGCCTCGATAACATCGACATGGACCATGCCCACGCCAAGGACATCACCGTCGTCTACGCTCCCGCCGGCAACGCCAACGCTGTTGCCGAGCACGCCGTCATGCTGATGCTCATGTGTGCCAAGCGCTTCAACTATGTTGACAAGCAGTTCCGCAGCGGCAACTTCCTCGTCCGTATGGGCATGGAGCACACCTACGAGCTCGGCGGCAAGACCCTCGGTATGATCGGCTGCGGCCGTATCTCCCAGCTCGCCATGCAGAAGTGCAAGTACGGCTTCGGCATGAAGGTCATCGGCTACGACCCGTACCTCACCCAGGACAAGATCGGCGATCTCTGCGAGCTTAAGGAGACCGCGAAGGAAGTCTGGGAGCAGGCCGACTTCGTTTCCGTGCATCTGCCCGTCGTTCCCTCCACCGAACATTCCATCGGTCGTGAGCAGTTTGGCTGGATGAAGCCCACCGCTTCCTTCATCAACTGCGCCCGCGGCGCCCTCATCAAGGAAGATGAGCTGATCGACTGCCTGAAGGACGGCACCCTGTTCCAGGCCGGTCTCGACGTCTTCGAGCATGAGCCCATCCAGGAGTCCAGCCGCGAGCTGTTCGACCTCGACAACGTTATCATGACCCCGCACATGGCCGCCACCACCGAGCAGAGCGTTCTGAACTGCTGCACCTCCGTTGCCAACGACATCGTCGCCGTCTGCAATGGTGAGGAGCCCAAGGTCAAGGCCCAGAAGCCCAAGTTCTAATGGAACGAGCGCATCTGAACATCCGTCATTGTTAAAAAAGGGATCGCTTTCCTTTGGGAGAGCGATCCCTTTTTTCCTTGCGCGCGCCATTCGCCCGACCACCGCACTGCAAAAATTCCCGAAATTTCCTCACATGGTGCAATTTATCTGTCAAAGTTGTTAAATCATTAACGAAATGAAAGAAAAAAATCATAGAACCGGTGATTTTGCGCAACTTTGCAGTTGATTTTTCATTTTTGCCTGTGTATAATCGGAATCGAAGCAAACCGGTATTCCCCAACCGGATCTGAATTTATTTTAAGGAGAACAAACATGAAAGAATTGTACGTCGTCAATTGCTGCCGTACCGCTGTTGGTTCCTTCGGCGGTTCCCTGAAGAACACTCCCGCCGCTGAGCTCGGCTCCATCGTTGTCAAGGAAGCCCTCAAGCGCGCGAACGTCGCTCCCGAGAACGTTGATGAAGTGATGTTCGGCTGCATCCTGACCGCCGGTCTCGGCCAGAATGTCGCCCGCCAGGTCTGCGTGGGCGCGGGCCTTCCCTACTCCGTTCCCGCCTACACCGTCGGCATGGTCTGCGGCTCGGGCATGAAGTCCGTGATTGAAGCCGGCCGCGCCATCCTCGCCGGCGACGCTGACATCATCGTCTGCGGCGGCACCGAGAACATGAGCGCCGCTCCCTTCGCTTCCTTCGATGAGCGCTGGGGCGCTCGCATGGGCGACAAGAAGCTCGTCGACACCATGATCAAGGACGGCCTGTGGGATGCGTTCAACAACTACCACATGGGCACCACTGCCGAGAACATCTGCGACGTTTGGGGCATCACCCGCGAAGAGCTCGACGCCTTCGGCGCCGCCTCCCAGCAGAAGACCGAGGCCGCGCAGGCCGCCGGCAAGTTCGACGCTGAGATCGTTCCCGTGCCCGTCAAGGTCAAGAAGGAGATCGTCGAATTCAAGAAGGACGAGTTCCCCCGCGCCGGTTCCACCGTCGAGGGTCTTGCCAAGCTGCGCGGCGCGTTCCCCGTCGGTCCTGAGGGCGTTGAGGACGAGATCGTCCACACCTTCGAGCCCACCGGCATCCACGAAGCCGATACCAAGAAGCACGTCCAGCGCGTCACCGCCGGCAACGCCTCCGGCATCAACGACGGCGCTGCCGCCATCGTCCTCGCTTCCGGCGAGGCCGTGAAGAAGTACAACCTCAAGCCCATGGCCAAGCTCGTCAGCTGGGGCCAGGGCGGCGTCGACCCGAAGATCATGGGCGTCGGCCCCGTGCCCGCTTCCCGTCAGGCCATGCAGAAGGCCGGCCTGACCATCGACGATATCGACCTCGTCGAGGCCAACGAGGCCTTCGCGGCGCAGTCCATCGCGGTCGCCCGTGAGCTGCACTTCGACATGAGCAAGGTCAACGTCAACGGCGGCGCGATCTCCATCGGCCACCCCGTCGGCGCTTCCGGCGCTCGTATCATCGTCACCCTGCTGCACGAAATGCTCAAGCGCGACGACGCCAAGAAGGGTCTTGCCACCCTCTGCATCGGCGGCGGCCAGGGCGTTGCCACCATCTTCGAGAAGTGCTAAGCACCTCCCGCTGAGAAAACAGCCCAAAGGGGAACCTCTTGCGAGGTTCCCCTTTTTTTGCTTGACAAGCTACGACAAATGTAGTATATAGTAATCAACGACAATTGTAGTAAGTATTTCAAAGGAGGGTCGCACCATGGAGGAAAAGAAACGCCTGCCCGACGCGGAGCTTGCCGTGATGCAGGCTGTGTGGGCCGTTGGCGGCGAAGTTGGCCGCGCGGACATCGAGGGCGCGCTGGCAAGCCACGGCTGGAGCGCCAACACGCTCAACACCTACCTCACGCGCCTTTGCGAAAAGGGTTTTCTCACGAGCCGCCGCGAAGGGCGGAACAATTTGTATACGCCGCTCGTCTCAAGGGACAGATACCTCGAGTTTGAAAGCCGCAGCGTTCTGAAGCGGCTCTACGGCGGGTCGCTCGGCAGCTTTGTCGCCGCGCTCAACGCCGAGCAGCCGCTCGAGCAGCGCGAGATCGACGAGCTGCGGCAGTTTCTGGACGATATGAGCCGCTAACGGACGGACGATCGAAAAAAGGAGGATCGCCATGGAACAGTTTTTGCTGAATCTCTTGAAAACCTCGCTTCTCGGCGCGCTCGCCATTTTGCTCATGCTCGTGAGCAAGCCCCTCTGGCGCGAGCGCTACCGCGCCAAGGCGCGCTGCTGGCTGTGGCTGGCGCTCGCGGCGTTTCTGCTCTTCCCCGTCGACTTTTCGGTGAAGAACGCGCCCGTGCAGGCTGCTCCCCCGCAGGATTACACCCTCTTCGTCGGCACGGATAAGACCACCATCCAGTCGACCGACCATCTCTTCGGCGACATGGCCGAAAAAAGCGGGCAGACGAGCACGCAGGTGCGCGACAGCATCATCGCCCGCCCCGTGACCGACCCCGCGCAGAAGACCACGCGCTACATCCCCGTCACAACGATCTTATTCTACGGCTACCTTGCCGGCGCGGCGGCGTTTCTCCTCTACGAGGGCGTTTCCTATGCGCGCTTCCGCCGCACGGTGCGCCGCTGGAGCGGCAGCGTGACGCGCGGCGACTACCGCGCGCTGCTGCAAGATACCGCGCGCTCCCTCAACGTGACCGCGCCGGAGATGTTCGTCTGCGAGGCCATCTCCACGCCCGCCGTCACCGGCGTGCTGCACCCGCAGCTCCTGCTTCCCCACGAGCACTATGACAGCAGTGACCTTCGCTACATTCTGCGCCATGAGCTGTGCCACCTGAAGCGGCGCGACATGCTCTTAAAGCTCGTGCTGCTTGCGGCGAACGCGATGCACTGGTTCAATCCCGTGGTGTATCTGATGCTGCGTCAGGCGGACGAGGACATCGAGCTTGCCTGCGACAGCGCGGCGACCGATGGGCTTGACCGCGCCGAGCGCGCGGCCTACAGCCGCACGCTTCTCGCGGCCGTGCAGTCCCATGTGCGGGCGCTGCCCGCGACGACCTGCTTCTCGGGAAGCTCGAGCACATTGAGGGCGCAGTCC
>URCK01000006.1 GCA_900546295.1 uncultured Eubacteriales bacterium
TCTCTACGATCAAGGCCACCAGCGACCGTGTTCAGATAGAGTGGAAAATCTGATATTTCCGCTCTATCGCCCCTCATTTCTATTTTATCTCGTTTGTACCCCTTGTACACCGATGCTTCCATTTTGCTCTCTCCTTTTTCTATTGATTTAGGCCTTTATCTAAATGCTGATATCATTGTAGCGAAGAGGTTAGACACATTCTGTCTATTTGCTGGTATTCTGAAAGTTTATTTTTGCACCGCCTGAAAGTTGGTGCAGTAATCCCTTGATAGTTTATTTAAGAGAACAACTTGTGGCGATAAACTGATTGCATATTCACCACAGGAGGTTTCTGCGATGGACTGGAGTGCGATCGGCAAAAGAATTCGGCAGCAGCGGGAGTATATGGGCCTGACCCGTGAGCAATTTGCGGAGCAGATCGACGTGACGCCGAAGTTCTGCTCTGACATCGAAACGGGTGCCAAGGGAATGTCTGTTCCTACGCTTTGCCGGATTTCCAAGGTCCTTCGCCTGTCTACCGATTACATACTCTACGGAAAAACGGAACAGGAAAATCCGAATTCCGTTATGATGGTGCTGGAGAACTGTTCAGAGAATGAACGTGCTTACGCAGAACAGCTGCTCAAGACCTTTGTGACAGCGATGAATATGAAGGATGAAGAAAAGGCTCTGCTGTGATCAGCGGGGCTTTTTCGCCTTTCGGTAGAACGTCGTCTTCGTCATGCGCAGCATCTTCATAGCTTCTGCCGCACTGATTCTTCCTTCCTGCCACTGCTTCACAACGGCATCAAAATTCGGCCGCTCAATTGGCTTGCGGCCTTTGTACTTTCCCTGTTTCTTCGCAATGGCAATGCCCTCCTGCTGACGCTGCAAAATGTATTCCCGTTCCAACTCGGCAACGGCGCCGAAGACAGTGAGCATAAACTTCCCTGTCGGTGTCGTAGTATCGATTGCCTCTTTCTTACTGACGAACTCCACACCTTTTTCAGACAGCTTCTCTACCAAATCCAGAAGATCTCGCGTGTTGCGGGCAAAGCGGCTGATGGACTCTACAATGACGGTATCTCCCTTGCGGACGTATTCCATCATCTTTTGCAGTTCCGGGCGGTTGGTGCTTTTGCCGCTCATCCGGTCAATATAGACCTCATCCACGCCGAGAGAAGCCATCAGCACCTCCTGCCGGATGGTATTTTGCTCCTGTGTGCTGACGCGGATATATCCGATTTTCAAAATGCGTCACTCCTTTCGCTTGTAAATTGGTGTTTTCCTTGATATACTACAGTTAGAAAATCTTTTCGATTGGGGGTGTCCTCTGTGAAAACCTATACTCTGGATGAGATTCGGGAAATTGTCTCCAAGCTTGCAGCGCAGTACGGCGCAAAACGTGTTTATCTGTTTGGCTCTTACGCCCGCGGTGATATGACCGATTCCAGCGATATCGACCTGCGTATTGATAAGGGCAGCATTAAGGGCTTTCAGTTAGCGGGACTGCTCCTTGACTTGGAGGACTCCCTTGGGCGCTCCGTGGACTTGGTGCCTACCACCAGCCTTGACCAACGCTTTTTGGATTCCATCCGGGATGATGAGGTGTTGCTGTATGAAGCCTCTTGACCGAAATATCAGCGTGCTGGAGCATATCGTTTCCTACTGTCAGCAGATTGAGCAGACAGTGGAGCGATTCGGCAACAGCGCCGAGACTTTCCAGATTGACCCCATCTACCGCAACGCTGCCGCTCTCTGCATTCTGCAAATTGGTGAGTTGGTAGGTAAGCTGACGGACGAGTTCCGGGCGCAGCACCCCGCCGTTCCTTGGCGGCAGATCAAGGCTATGCGGAACATTGTAGCGCACAGCTACGGCACCGTTGACCCCGAAACCACTTGGGAGATCATCACGGATGATATTCCCGCATTGAAAAAATATTGCGAAACAATCATCGCCTCGCAGCAATAAACAAAATGTCCCATTAGGGTCCTCTCCGCAAATGGCACGTTCCAAAATGCGGAAAGCAACCCTAATGGGACTCTTTTTTTGCGTCTCGTTGGGGTATGCCCTAACGGGACGCCTTACAGGTACGGCAGGACGAAGATATCACCGTTGACCTTGATGAACTGCTCCGGCATCGCAAAGCGCTCCATGTAGGTCTGCACCTGTTCATCGGTCAGGCATTCAAAGCGGTCGCTGTCAACTGGGGCCGCGCAGAGGAAGAAGGTCCCCGCCACGATGTCGTAGATAGCTCCATTGCTGTCTCTCAGCGCGCGGTTCAGGGGCAGGTTCAGCAGCTTTCCTTCATCGTTGCAGATCAGGGCGACCGGTTCCTCAAATGGATAGACCGCCTGAATGGTTCCACCGACGATCTGCTGCATGGAAGTAAGGGTATCGTCGATGTTCTGCACGACTGGTTTCTTTTCAGGTTCCACAATAACAACTTGCATGAGCTATCCCCCTTACGCAATGACAAAGCGCCGCGTAGTGGTGCTGCGGCTGAACTGATTGAACAGATCTGCGTGCGTCAGCTTGAAGGCGGCGCTGTCAAAGCGGTTTGTAATGATGGTTTTCCAAGTAATGAGGTAGTCCTTTCCAGACAGCACATCCGTGTTCTTTGCCAGCATTTCAGCTTTCAGGGAATCTTCAATGGCCGCGATGGAGGACTTTACCTCGGCCTCCATATCTCGCAGCTCCTTTAACTCTTTGACCTTCGCGTCGATCTCGTAAATGCTCATCAGTAGATCATCCTTTCGTATAACAGTTCTTCAATTTCGTCGGTGGAAAAGCCCACGTCCAGCAGCTCGTCAATAGAGCTTGGTTCGTAGCCGTAGTAGGCGGCAACGCCTTTCAGCGTATCCAGATATTCCTGCTCGGCTCTGTGCTGCTGTGGGACGGCCTTTCTCTGCACGGGATACAGCGAAAAGCTGCTCCATGGGCAAAGCAGATTCGTTGCATCAAAAGAGGACCTTTCCATCTGTCCGGTGGGGCGTAGCTTGAGGATATCTCCACAGTTCAGTTCGACGCGCTCCGGCTTGCCGATGGGCAGATGCAGCCGTTTCAGCGCGCGGTTCAGGATAGCCTCGGTGGACGCATACAGGTACAGGCCGCAGCGGGGATAAAAATAGAGACACAGAGGATTATCGCCCTTCACGAAGTACAGATTCTCCCGCTGATCCAGCACGGTGAATGTAAAAGAGCCCTCGACCGTTTCCGCCATGTATGTAAGGCTGGAAAAGTCGAGGGCATTTTTCTGTTCAAGGAGCTGGACGGCCACGTAGCTATCCGTCTCGATCCTTGTTTTTGGCAAGTGCTTGGTGCGGCGAAGAATGCCGTCGTTCCAGAGAACGCCGTTGTGTGCAAGAGCGAACGGTCTATTTTCCGCGTAGCCAAGGAACGGGTGATTGTTTCGATTCTTCCGCGCATCGCCCTGTGTCGTCATACGGGTATGGCCCATGATGACCCTGCTGTCTGCCGGAATACGGAACCGCATCCGGTGTGCCGCTACGGGACGCTTGTAGATGCTCAGATGCCGGTGAGAACAGTATGCGATGCCGGTGGCATCTGTACCACGCTCTTCACATTCCATCGCCAATACGGAGAGGATGCGGCTCTTCTCCTTGGCGCTGAATTGGTTCCGGCTGTCGATCAGACCGAATAAGCAGCACATCAGACCTCCGCCTCGCTTTCGATTGGCTCGTTGACGTATAAGCGCCGCTCCTTCAGGTACTGCACCAACTCGGGCTGTGTGCAGCCGGAGACAAAGGTCGTCCACGACAGCGATTTCAACTCCTCGTCGGACATGAAAAGAGCCACATCACAGATCCGGTCTAGGAGCTGTAATGTGGCAATGAGCGTGTTGTATTTGAGGGTTCCACGGAAGATGCGGAATTCGATGGTGTTCTTGTTGGTGAGGTTGACGCTGGTGTAGCGACCGGCGTGAGCGCTCTTCTTGGCGTGGTCCAAAAGCTCCTTCGGCTGATCCTTGTAGCCATAACGGGCGGCCCACTGGTCGAGCTGATGCTGCGTTCTTCGGCTGAACTTCAAGAGCTCCTCCCAGTTCTTTTCAAAGAAATAAAGAATGCGGGCGATCACGGCATCCTGCTGCGCTTCTGTTTCACCGAAGGCGTTGCGGTTGACGTGAACATGAAGTCCGCAGGTGCCCGCCTGATGGCTCGTGTATCCCATCTGCACGGCCTTCCGCAAGATGTCCGCCCACGGCATTTCTGACTGATGGTAGGCGAGCGTCATGGGATGCGTCACCATCTCAAAGCCGTCGTCCAAAGAGCCGTCGTGCTTGCAGTAGAGGTTTTCCAAGCCGTTGCCGTTTGCGATGGACATGACTTCGGCGGCGTTGTCATCGTCCTCACCGGCTCCGTCCACTTCCAGCTCTACGCCAAAATAGCGATCACCGTCCCCGCGGAACAGCGGCTCGGGCTTGTAGTAGTAGTCCTGAATCGGCTTGCGGGAAGTGCGGCTCGTGTAGCAGTCATAGCAGAACGGATATTCGTTGCCATCGCTCTCACAGGCATAATAAGTATGGATGACTCGAATGAGATCACCACAGTTGTGACAGTTTGTGTAGTGACGGTCATAGCAGTCCTGACAGAGCGGCGTGGATTCGTCTCCGGCGTTGTCATTTCGATAGATGCGCTCACCGCAGTGGGAGCAGAGAACGGTCATTTCCTCAGCACAGCTCTCGCATAGGGGGCTTTCGTTCATCCAGATCGGGGTGGTCAAAATCGTTTCTCCGCAGTGGCGGCAGGTGTAATGTTCAGTCATCGTTTTCTTTCTCCTTTGTAAAATAGTCGATCGCTGCACAGAGCAGCGCGGCGGCAGCGGCCAGCAAAATTTCAATGATGTTGTTGGTATTCAAGTTCTGATTATCCTTGGTGATCTTCTCCCTTCCTGTCCCCGCGTCATTTAGGCCAACATGGTGCTTCGCAGCAGAACGCCGACGATCTCCGCTAAGACCGTGCGGATGAGACGCAGTAAGTGGTGCAGCATAGTCATAGTCTCCTTTCACATTTTTCTTGTGTTTTTCGCTGATTTGTAGCTTGCAGAGCAGAAAATCCATCATTTTCTCTGCAAAATCGAAAAAGAACCAGAACCCGTGATCGTCGAGGATCTTCGGGCTCTGGCTCTTTCTCTTACCAATAATATATGGTTGAGAAGTAAGAAATAACGCTAAATGGGACGAAAGGGGACAACAAGGATATAAGGCTTTATGCCAATTACAACACAGGAGGTTTTTACGATGACAAGATATGATGACCGCTACGATGAGTTCGGCTACGAGCGTGAGGACTATGACGGCACGCTGGAGCTCAACGAGTATTTGACGCCCCGAGAGGTGATGGAGCTGCTGGCGATCGGAAAGAACACCTTCTACAAGATGGTCCGGTCCGGCGAGCTGCCGGCATTCAGAATCGGGAAGCAGTGGCGGGTGAAGAGAGAGGCGCTGGAGCTGCTGTCATGATTTGATAAGCCTTAATATCGAAGGGCTTACATTCAAAACGGTCGCTTCCCTCCCATCAACCTTTTTACGATAGTCATAGCGGAGGTACTTCGAGCCGCAAGTATTATACTGCGGCTTGAGGTACCCACTTAGTTCGTTTTTGCGGAAATGTGCAGCGCTGACGGTTAGAATTATCCTGTTTTCTTTACAATATTTTTGAAATGCTGGCCAGTATTGCTTGTAGTGCAGATAGATGCCGTCCGCATCCTGATAAAAAAGAATGTCCAACTTCTCATTTAAACAGGACATCGTAAATCTTGCAAAGTCAGTCGCTGTGGCAAAATGAAGAAGGTGATTTTCTAAATAATGGATAGCATTTTTCACAGAAATTCTAAACGGAATATCTTCTGGGCTAAAATCCAGTGCCACGTACAGCGAGCATAGAATACTTCCACAATAGCGTTGGCTATTCGTCGGATTCGCGCAGTTTAATCCTGCCATTCGATTTGCTTTTTCCTTTGCGTCTTTACAGGCTTTTTTGAACTCGCGATAGCCTACCCCGTTAATTTCATTTAAAAAGCGAAGGTAACTGCTCATGATTTGATTATGCGCAGCTTCCACGCGTCGTTCATCCCTGTCAAACCAATCTAAAAACCCCTCTAACTGCCGGGAGTCCCAACTTAGCGAAAGAATATTAGGCGATTCAGCCATTTTGGCCAATGCACTATGTCTGAGCAGTAGAATTGGCAGGCAAGAAAGATTTCCGAAAAGCTTTTTTGACCATTTCACATCTGCTGTAGTAATACCGTCAGGGTACGGGATATCTTCTTCTACGTCTTGCTCACGAGGATAATCCGCAAATATCGTGGGAAAGCAGAGATGATTCCACCAAGACAACGGATGAAATTTCTCATTTGCAACTATCCTAAATTTTCCTCCGTTAACCTCGGAAGAAAGAGTTTCATCGTTCCATGCTCTAAAGTTACAAAATAGGTCTGCACAATGGTCGAGACAGTCTAAGTAGTCTTCAAAGTTTCTGTAATCTACCGTCTGCGAGGAATGAACATAAAGTGCAAATTCAGTCTCATCTTTTGAAAGTATTTTCATACGGTACAAGGGCACTTTCAGTAATGAGAAGATTGTAGCAGAGAAAAAGGCGCATTCGATATCTCTTTTTACAAGGGGACGTCCACTCTTCAAAGGAGGGTAATTGAAACGATCAAGAATTTCCGCAGGCCGATACTCTGCCGTATTCTTTAAAAGATTCCAGCCAACAAATGCGCAAGGAAGTGCAAGTTGAACTATTCGTATCTGGTACAAACTCAACAGATATTGATGAACAATTCGCTCGGCTGTCTTTTTATCAAGACCGTTCATATCTTTAATCAATGCTGTTACTTGGATGGTTTGAAAGTCTCCCAGCATTTTCTTTTGGATGGTATACATTCCCATCTGCTTATACTGCACTTTGATGTAAATTACATTTTCCCAAGTGTAATAATTAGGACCAATCTCTGCCGGATATTCCGATAAGCGTTCTGGGAAAAGCAAACTGTCCAATTGAATCTTTTTACCCTGATAAATATAGCTACCATCAGGTCTGTGGAATAAGCCAGCTTTTCTAAGTGCTCGGTTCCAAATTGCGGTTTCATTTTCCCAATCTTCGACCTGCCAAGTGACCGTTTGGCCATCTTCTTTATCACGGATATGCCGATAGAATGTTTGATACTGTTGCGCTTTTATACCCATATACCGTTCCCCTCTCTTTATTTTTCAAACCACTAAACCACAAAAATTATATAAAAATTTTTACAAAATATCAAGAGATTTGAAAACAATGCTGGAAGGGACAATGCGGTAATGCGGGATAACCCCCTCCTGTTTTTGCCTACATAGACTCCAAGATTTCTCGGTATCTAAAAAAATATTAGCAGTATAACAGCAAAGATAAATGGTCAAGCACACATTTACATTAACTATCTTACGTCTGGAATAAGCCGTCATATTTTTAAAACTATAGATATGGTTGAACATTGTGAGTTTGACAGGAATAGTACGCCTCTCGCAGATTTCTTCAAACACTTTAACGGGGTGGACAGCAAATAAGAGATCAATTGATTTTGTCTATAATCAGGCAAGATACTCCGTAAGGCCAAAGAGAAGCTAACAGAGTTTCCTTCTTGCCGACACGTTGGGCATCGGTCATCCAATCTCACAACTCAGGCATCTTAATGAGAACCTAAAAGTGTATCCGTTAAAATTTATAATCGGTCATTATTAGTATAGATAATATATATCGAAATATCTATTATTATATATAAATATTTGTTCCATTTTTCAGCTCATAGAAGAGATATTCTCCATGAATATAGGGTATCTACAATAAAAAACTGTTTTACATGAAAAAGCCTGTTTTAAATTTTATTTACCACTAACACAAAGGTAATTCGATCACTTGATCACTACTTACTATGTCGTTTTCGTGTGTAAAAAAGAAAACGATCAAACATAAATGATAGGAGTGTTTGTTATGACAATGTCTGTACATACGTTTGAACTTAAAACGCAGCTTTCCAGTAAAGAAACCAAGGCTGTTCGTGATGCGCTTTATACCTACGCCAAGGGTAAGAAAGACATGTGTTATCCACAAAATAATCGTTTGTACTTCAACCGCTGGTGTGATGAAGGCGTGAGATTTTTCCTTGAAAGCAGCGCCTCTGTTCCCGGGAGTACCTTGCATCTCGTTGTAACGCCGGCGAAGGTTCTTGGCAGCAACGATGCCGCGGCACTGTTTGTGCCATCTACCGAGAGCGTAAATAAGATATACATTGCAATAGAAGAGATCCTAAGCTGGCTCACAATTGAGCGGTACAGTTACCAAATGCAGCTTAGCAGGCTGGACCTATGCAGAAACGTAGGCCTTCAAGATCAGCGGTATATAGATGCTTACATACGCCTTTTGAAAAAGGGAAGCTCCGCAACTGGTTGGAAAGTCCAGTCTTACCCGGAAGGCGACGAGCGGAATGCTCACTCGTTTCGAAGGATTAGCCGATACTATCAGGTTACTGTGTATGACAAGCTATATCAAATTAAACGTGAAGGCTATCACACAGACTATGATGGAACGAGACGTATACTGAGAGTGGAAGTTTCTATACTTCGTCCAGGAATACAGGAAGAGCTTAGCCGGTGCAAGGCTAATATAGATGATCGCTGGCCATATCAGCTCTTAGAGCTTGCGGCCAACGGGGTATCTACCATGCGCCGCGTTCTGCGCAGACTCGTATCGGATATGCCGTACTATACGCTGTCGGCAATAAGGGAATATCTTGGCACAACGGATATTTCAAACGCGAAACGGAAAAATCTGCTCGATTTTCTGGAGAAGATCAACCGATACGATCTGCTCGATAAAAAGAGAATCAAGGACAAGGAGAAGTTTAAAAATGGCAAAAAGAGGCTAAAGCAACTGAAAAAGTTAGGAATCAACCCCGTTACGATCGAAGCCAGAGCTGGCATTCCCTATCTGCCGTCTCTGGAGCAGCTGATTGCTGCGGGGCTTTAGTATCCATAGTGGAATTTAAAGTTTAATTCTTACATCAACAATTTTATCAGAACAGCAAAATATGACTTCTGTCCTGCCGGGCTTCGGCATATTTTAGTTTTAGGAGGAATTTATGATGAATGACTCTACCTGCAAGAGCTACTTTAAAAGCGGCGAGAACTGCACCACCGTTCAGACCTACACAAATGTTTGGATTCAGCTGATCAATCAGCTGGAACGCTCCAAAGTGATCCTGTCCGGTGCCAGATAACTGAATATCGGTGCAATACATAAACCCGCTTTCATCGCGCTCAAGCTGTGATGAAAGCGGGTCTTTTTATATGTTGATTCATATTGATTGGAGGCAGAGCAAATGGAAAAGGTTGCGATTTATTGCCGTCTGTCTGAAGAAGACCGCAACAAGAAACAGGAAACGGATGACAGCAACAGCATCCAAAATCAAAAAGCTATGCTGCTGGAATATGCCATACAGCAAGGCTGGGATGTATACAGTATTTACAGTGATGACAACTACACTGGCGCGGACCGAAACCGGCCGGAATTCAAGCGCTTGTTGGAAGATGCCGAGGAGCATCGATTTGATATTATCCTTTGTAAGAGCCAGTCGCGTTTTACCCGTGAACTGGAGCTGGTGGAAAAGTATATCAACGGACTTTTTGCTGTTTGGGGGATTCGTTTTGTTAGTCTCATAGACAACGCGGATACAGCAAACAAGGGCAATAAGAAAATCCGTCAGGTCAATGGCATGATCAATGAATGGTATCTGGAGGATATGTCTGAAAATATCCGTGCCGTTCTCACCAATCGCCGCAAAAACGGCTTTCATATCGGCGCTTTTGCGCTCTACGGCTACCAGAAAGATCCGGAGCAAAAGGGACACCTCATCATAGATGAAGAGGCAGCCGCAATTGTGCGGGAGGTGTTCACTCTCTTTTCGCAAGGGTATGGAAAAACTGCCATTGCCCGGATGCTCAATGAGCGCGGTGTGCCGAATCCTACGGAGTATAAGCGTCTGCACGGTCTGCGGTATCAGCAGCCAAAGCGCAAAAACAGCACACTTTGGAAGTATTTTGCTGTTTCCGATATGCTGACCAATGAAATCTACATAGGAAATATGGTGCAGGGCAAGTATGGCAGTGTTTCCTATAAAACCAAACAGAACAAACCTCGTCCCAAGGATGACTGGTATCGTGTGGAAGGAACCCACGAGGCCATCATCGACCGAGATTTGTGGGATCGGGTGCAGTCGATTATTGCCTCCCGCGCAAAGCCTTTTGATGTGGGGACTGTTGGCCTGTTTGCCCGCAAGGTACGCTGTGCCAACTGCGGCTATACGATGCGTTCATCCAAAAATCGCGGTAAGCATTATCTGCAATGCTCCAACCGGCATGTGGCAAAGGACGCCTGTATTGGGTCTTTCATTGCGGTTGATAAATTGGAAAAAATCGTGATCAAGGAGCTGAATACCCTCTCACAGCGGTATCTTGATCAGGACGAATTGGAACGCAGCGTAGAGTTCAACCAGAATTTAGAGCAGCAAAAAGGGGCCTGTCTGAAGACCAAGGCAAAACTCCAAAAGCAACTGGAAGATAACAGCAATTATTTGCTTGCACTCTATAAGGATAAAGTAAAAGGCCTTGTCGGTGAAAAGGACTATTTTACTATGGCAAATGACTTTTCCAAAGAGCGTGAACGCACGGAACGTCAGATCAAGGAAGCTGACTGCTATTTGGAAGATCTGGAGGCCCAGATGCTTGCCGGAAATCAGCGCAAAGAGATCATCCAGCGCTACACCCATGTGGAACACCTGACCCGTGAGATGGTGGAAATTCTGATCGACTACATCACTGTCGGCAAGCGGGTCCCAGGCACACAGGATGTTCCGATTGAGATCCATTGGAATTTCTGAAAAGAAAATAGTAAGCAAGCAGAGTGCTTGCTTACTGTTTTTTCATCATTTCTCCGTTTCCTCGATTCGCGCCTTGACCTTCTCTGCATTCTCTGACGGCACCTTGCATCCGTTTAGCAGTTTCTGGTAGAACGCTTTGACATCCATATCACCCAGGATATAGAACACTTGACTATTGTTCACTGCGATAGTAAAGAGGCTTTCTGTTTCGTCTTTCGTCCATACTGTGATCTGCCGCATTTTTTCAATGACGGCATGTGTGGTGGCAAAGCTGCGGCTGTTCTCCAGCTTGATAAGCAGATCAACCTTTTCGCGTTCGGTTTCATTCGTCTGCTTGTCTGCATCGGTCTGCTCTCTCTTATAAGCATAGAACCGGGATTCCAGAGCTTCATTTTCCGCCGTACGGTCAATAATCGCCTTGAGCAGGATATCAAGCTCCTTACCCTCAGAATAATCCGCAGGGGCATAATACTTGATACGATTTTCCCGCATCATCTTGTAGACCTTGGTTTTGTCCATGGTATCCGCGTTGTAGACGCCGATGGAATATCCACCGTTGACATTGACCAGCTTCATACAGGGAACGTCTGTATCGCTGTCCCCAATATAGACCATATTGCGGAACGGGACACGCATCTCATCCGGTGCAAAAGAATCATTTACACCGGGGTCATTGATATTCAAAACGCCCTTTTCGATACGGAATAGGAACTGTGTCTTATTCGTGTAGTTGACTACTTGGGCCGGCCAAATCGCTACACCTTTTTCATTGTAGAAAAATGAACTGGCATATATCTTCTTGAATTCACCGGCAACATCGGTTCCCTCGATCATCTCCTTCAGCCCGGAAGAAATGATATAATGTTCGACAAGTACGCCGTGTTCTTCTCCATATGTACAAATTCGCTTGAACCAATCCTTGACACCAGGGAAAAGCGCTACCTCTTTTCCACATTTCATTAGTTCTCCACGAGTAAAGAGTTTCTTCCCTTCCGCTGCCTGCTGCATCATCAACATATAGGCGAGGTTTTGATCCATGTCATTGCCGCTGGCTAATCCATTTGACTGCTTCCAAAACTCCCCTACATCGTATCCGACCGACTGAATAAAGCCCTGTGCCTGCATATCGTCCGGTGACAGCGTTTTATCAAAGTCATAGCAAATTGCCAGTACAGGCTTTTCCTCTTTGCGCTCTCTTTTGTACTCAGTACTCATGGAAACCCTCCCTTATAATTGATTATCCGTTAGATCCTGTCAAAGTGGTTGACAAGTCCCCAACATTTGTTTATTATAGCACAAAAATGGGAAGAATAAAAGATTTTATTCAGACACAATCCAACATTTGAAATGTTGTTCTTACGCCATCGCAGCAGAGCAGAAGGCGCGCGTGACCTACGACAACATTCTCCGCCTTTCTGACGATCCCGACGTCAGCGATGTTATCAAGTTCCTGCGTGCGCGCGAAGTCGTGCACTTCCAGCGCTTCGGTGAAGGGCTGCGGCTTGCAAGAGAGCGCATGGACGAGAAAAATGTCTACTATGTGAACCCGAGCTTCGATAAATAAATGAAATAGGATGAGCGCGATCGAGCGGCAGCTTTCACTGTGCTTCCGTCCGGCCTGCGCTCTTCCCTGTTCTCTCCCCGCCCGTGCCTATAGTGAGAGTCATCCGCTTTTGGGCTTTGGCACGTCTCTGCCTATTGACATGGCACGGCAAAAGCGCTTATCATGATGAGACTTGCGTGAGTGCAATTTCGGGGAGAGAATGAACGAAGATGAAGCAGGAAAAAAAGAAATGGTCGCAGGCAATGACCTTCATCGTGCTTTTTGGCATCGTGAGCCTGTTTTCCGACATGACGCACGAGGGCGCGTCCAGCATCCGCGGCGCCTATCTGTCGCTGCTGGGGGCGAGCGCGGGCATGATCGGCTTTGTGTCCGGCCTCGGCGAGCTCGTGGGCTATTCAATGCGCTATGTCTTCGGAAAACTCACGGACAAGACCAAGCACTACTGGCCGATGACGATCTTCGGCTATGTTCTCGATATTCTGGCCGTCCCCGCGCTGGCGCTCGTCGGCGAGCACGGCTGGATGTGGGCCTGCGCTCTTCTCATCATTCAGCGCATGGGCAAGGCCATCAAAAAGCCCGCGAAGGACACGATCATGTCCTTCGCCGCCTCGCAGGAGGGCGTGGGAAAAAGCTTCGGCATTCAGGAGGTGCTCGATCAGATCGGCGCGTTCGCGGGCCCGGTACTGCTCTATCTCGTGATGCTCTTTCAGACCGACGGCACGACCTTTTCGGTTTATTCCCGCTGCTTTGCCGTGCTTGCCATCCCGGGAGCGATCACGATCCTGCTGCTGATCTTCACGCGCATGAAGTTCCCGAATCCAGAGCATTTTGAGCCTGAGCCGAAGGAGTATGTGCCCTTCCAGATGAAAAAGGAATTCGTGCTCTACATCGCGGGTATCAGCCTTTTTGCCTTCGGTTTCATCGACTATTCCATCATCATCATGCACGTTTCGCGCACCTATACGCAGCTTGCCGCCGGCCTTGCCGAAACGACCTCGCTCGTCAGCAGCGGCTCGCTGCCGCTGCTCTATGCAGGCGCAATGCTCGTCGACGCGGCCGCAGCGCTCATTTTCGGCATGATGTACGATAAAAAGGGCGTGCGCGCGCTCGTGTGGTCCACGCTCCTGTCCGCACCGTTTGCCATCTTCGTCTTCTGCGCGGACAGCGTGCCGATGCTGCTGCTTGGCATCGCCCTCTGGGGCGTCGGCATGGGCGCGCAGGAGTCCATCCTGAAAGCTGCGGTCACCAGCATGGTGCCAAAGGCCAGCCGCGCCACGGGCTACGGTATTTTTGAGTGTTCGTTTGGCGTATTCTGGTTTCTGGGGAGCTGGCTGCTCGGCGTGCTGTACGATGTCAGTATCCCCGCGATGGCGGCAGTGTCGGTCGCTTCTCAGCTTGCGGCCATCCCGCTCTACATCGCCTCGCAGCGGCTGCATGAGTGAGCACGCGAGGGCGCTCTTCAAACGATGCAAAAAGGGAAGGCTCCTCTTTCAGAGGAGCCTTCCCTTTTTGCCCTTTTTTACGCCGCACGGGAGATGGCGGTGCGAGACTATCAGATCACATAGTCAAATCCGCCGTCCTCGCGCAGGAGGCTTGCCAGCGTATACTGGTCGAGGTATTTGTTGATGACGTCGTTCAGCCCAGCCCAGAGCGAGAGCGTGCGGCATTCCGAGGCGCGCTCGCAGGGCACACTGCCGGAATCCAGGCAGGAGACTGGGGCGAGCGAGCCCTCCATCAGCCGCAGGATGTGGCCTGCGGTGAGCTGATCGGGGCTCTTGCACAGACGGTAGCCGCCTCCCTTGCCGCGCATGCCCTCCACCACACCGCCCTTGACGAGCGTTTTGACGATGCTTTCCAGATATTTTTCCGATATTCCCTGCCGCTGGGCGATCGCTTTGAGCGGAATATAACCGCTCGACTGGTGCTCTGCCATATCGATGAGCACGCGCAGCGCGTATCGGCCCTTCGTTGAAATCATCATAGTATTATAGTCACGCCCTTCTGAGTCATCCGTTGAAAAGCGCTTTGATGCAGCTTTTCTCAAATTTTGATATTCCTATTATATAACATGGTTTATGGGAATTCAATAGATTTTTCGGAAGTTTCCTCTTGACAAAGTCGATCGCACATCGTATAATCCCTAAATACCTACTTGAAAGGTTGGTAATGAGCGTGAATTTATGCCTTCATGTTTACGCATTTCGATGTTGCCGCGGCAGAGTGTAAAAAGCAAGCGGCCAGCGAAACGCTGCCAAAAGAGACAATCTAAATTTATGATATAGAACGAACATCGTTCAGGAGGAAATCATTATGAGCAAGATCTACACTTCTGCTGACCAGCTGATCGGCAATACCCCCCTTCTTGAGCTCTCGCACATTGAAAAGGCGGAAAAGCTTGAGGCAAGACTGCTTGCCAAGCTCGAGTACTTTAACCCCGCGGGCTCCGTCAAGGACCGTATCGCCAAGGCCATCCTCGATGACGCAGAGCAGAGCGGCAAGCTGGGGCCCGACTCCGTCATCATCGAGCCGACCTCCGGCAATACCGGCATCGGCCTTGCCTCCGTCGCCGCCGCGCGCGGCTACCGCATCATCATCGTCATGCCCGAGACGATGAGCGTTGAGCGCCGCCAGCTGATGAAGGCCTACGGCGCGGAGCTTGTCCTCTCCGACGGGGCCAAGGGCATGAAAGGCGCCATTGCCAAGGCGGAGGAGATCGCCGCGCAGACGCCGAACAGCTTCATCGCCGGGCAGTTTGTCAACCCCGCGAACCCGAAGGCGCACTACGAGACGACTGGCCCCGAGATCTGGGCCGACACCGACGGTGAGGTCGACATTTTTGTTGCGGGCGTCGGCACGGGCGGCACGCTGACCGGCACGGGCAAGTTCCTCAAGGAGCGCAAGCCCGCTGTCAAGGTCGTCGCCGTGGAACCCGCCTCCTCCCCTGTCCTGAGCAAGGGCACTGCGGGTGCGCACAAGATCCAGGGCATCGGTGCGGGCTTTGTGCCGGACGTGCTGGATACCGGCGTTTATGACGAGATCATCCCTGTCGCGGATGACGACGCCTTTGCTGCGGGAAAACTTGTCGGCCATAGCGAGGGCGTGCTCGTGGGCATTTCCTCCGGTGCGGCTGTCTGGGCGGGCATCGAGCTTGCCAAGCGCCCCGAGAACAAGGGCAAGACCATCGTCGTCCTCCTGCCCGACACCGGCGACCGTTATCTCTCCACGCCGCTCTTTCAGGACTGAGCGCGTGCGGCCTCTCCTGCGCCTTTGCCCCCCGCTGCCGGAAAGAGCGAATACCGATGCAAAAACCCGACCGATTTCATCGGTCGGGTTTGCTGTTTTTATTTCTGATTGTTCATGCCGCGCTTGCCGCGTCCCTCCGTCCCCGCGTTCCATTCGCGCAGGTCCTTGAGCTCATCGTAGAGTCGGCAGTAGCTCTCGTGCCGCCCCTTGACGATCTTCCCATCTTTCACAGCCTGACGCACGGCGCAGCCCTTTTCCTTTGTGTGGCTGCATCCGACAAAGCGACAGTCGTCGAGATAGGGCGCGAACTCGGCAAAGCACTCGGGCAGACGCTCCTTGAGCGCAAGGTTCAGCCCCGTCGTTTCGAACGAGGAAAAGCCCGGTGTGTCGATGATCTCCGCGCCGCAGGGCAGTTCATAGAGCTCAACATGGCGCGTTGTGTGCTTGCCGCGCCCGAGCGCCTGGCTGACTTCACCCGTTTTGATCGTCACATTCTCGTCGAGCGCGTTGAGAAGGCTCGACTTGCCGACGCCGGAGTTGCCCGTCACGGCGGAGAGCTTGCCCACGAGCTGCTCGCGCAGAAGTTCGATGCCCTCCCCTGTTTCCGCGCTGACGCAGACGGTGCGAAAGCCCGCGTTTTCATAGTATTCACGCAGCGTATCGGCGGGGTCTAAGTCGCATTTATTGATGCAGATGAGCACCTCGCAGCCCTTGAGCGCGGCGATGGCCGTCATGCGGTCGACTAAATACGGGTCGGTCTTCGGGATGGCCTGCGAGCAGACGATCACCATCTGGTCGATGTTCGCGACGCTCGGCCGCTCAAAGGCGTTGCGGCGCGGCAGAATCTCGTCGATGCGCCCCTCGCTGCCGGGGACCTCGCAGCAGACAACATTGTCGCCTACGAGCGGCGAGATGCCCTCGCGGCGGAATTTTCCGCGCGCCTTGCAGGTGAGCAGCCGTCTGTCCTCACCCTTGACATAGTAAAAGCCGCTCAGCGCGCGCTGTATCCTTCCCGTCACGGCAGCTCCTCGCCTCCGATGCCAGGCTCTTCGCCGCCGTCGTCCACGTCAGGGCCGGAGCTGACGACGAACGTGATGACAGTGCCCTCTTTTACGTCCGTATTGGGAGCGATGCTCTGCTCAAGCACCGTGCCGATGGGGCTTACGTCCGCGCGCGAAGAGACATCGCCCACGACAAGACCCATCTGAGTTGCCTGCTGACGGACGATCTCAATGTCGCTGCCCGTGAAGGTGATGACCGGGATGGATTTCTTCTCCGAACCCTTGCTGACCACGAGAGACACCGTGTCGCCCGCGCGCAGGGTCGTCCCCGCCTCCGGAAGGGTGCGGATGACATAGCCTGCCGTGATGGTCTCGCTGTATTCCTCCAGCGTATCGTCGATCGTGAGGTCAAGGTCGAGATTCTTGAGCTGGAGCGCCGCGTTCCGCCGCTCCGAATTGACGAGGTTTGGCATTTTTTCCGTCTTTGCGCCGGTGCTGACGAAGACCGAGATCACGCGGTTGCCCTTCACGCTCTTGCCGCGCTCGGGCGACTGCTCGATGATCTGCCCCGCCGCGTATTCGCTGCTTGCGCGCTCGCCGATCTGCTCGATCGTGAAGATGCCCTTCACGTTTTCATCCTCGTTCGCCTCGTCGATGGTCATGCCGACGAGATGTGGCACGACGTATTCCTTCTGCTTCTGTTCGCCGCCGAGAAGGTCGCTGAAGATCGCGCGCCAGAGCAGCACGATGAGCGCGACGGCGACGACCGCCGCTCCGGCGATCGTCAGGACGCGGCGCAGGTCGGTCTTGCGCGGTGCGTCATCCTCGTCGTCTTCGTCCTCGTCAGCGGCGCCCTGCGCCTTGGTCGAAACGGCGTGCACGGCGGGGATATACTGCGTCGGCTCGTCGGCCGTCTCGCGGTGCAGATCCTCAATGGTGAAGTCAAGGTCTACCTCGGGGTTCTTGCGGAACTCTTCAAGGTCTGCAAGCATCTCGTCGGCCGAGGCATAGCGCTTTTCAATGTCGGAGGCCATCGCCTTCATGCAGATGAGCTCCAGCGCCTCGGGCACGTCGGGGTTGATCTCGCGCGGCGAGAGCGGCACGGAGGACAAATGCTGGATGGCGACGGAAACGGCGCTGTCCCCCTCAAAGGGCAGCCGCCCCGTCAGCATCTCGTAGAGCACCACGCCGGAGGAATAGATGTCCGAGCGCGCGTCTATGCGGTCGCCCTTGGCCTGCTCCGGCGACATATAGTGTACCGACCCGAGCGCCTCCTGCGTGAGCGTGTTGGCGGAGTTGGCAAGGCAGGCGATGCCGAAATCGGCGACCTTGACGCTGCCGTCGCGCAGGACCATGATGTTCTGCGGTTTGATGTCGCGGTGGATGATGCCGCGCGAATGCGCGTGCGAGAGCGCCTTTGTGATCTGCGTGATAAAGTGCAGCGCCTCGCGCCAGTTGAGCTGGCCGCGCTTTTCCATATACTGCTTGAGCGTGATGCCGTCGATGAGTTCCATGACGATATACTCCGTTTCACCGCGGCTCACGTCGTAGACCGAGACGATGTTCGGGTGCGAGAGCATCGCGACGGCCTGCGACTCGTCGCGGAAGCGGCGGCGGAAGTCCGCGTCCTCGGCAAGGTCGCTTTTGAGCACCTTGACCGCGACGAGACGGTTCAGGCGGTGGCACTTGGCCTTGTAGACGACCGCCATGCCGCCGCTGCCGATGACTTCGAGCAGCTCGTAGCGGTTGTCGAGCATTTTACCGATCATTTTGTCCATATTTTGTGCCACCTCCTTCAATCATGATCTACGAGCACGACCGTCACATTGTCCGGCGCGCCCTGCGCCTTGGCGAGCGCAATGAGTTCGTCGAGATTCTGCTCGCTGCTCTTGCCCGAGCAGACGGCGCGGCAGATGTCCTCGTCCGTCGCCGTGACGACGAGTCCATCGGTGCACAGCAGCAGCTTGTCGCCGCGCTGAAAGGTGACCTCAAAGGCGTCGCACTGCGTCATTTCCTCCGTGCCGAGCGCACGGGTGATGAGGTTGCGGTTGGGGTGCGTGCGCGCTTCCTCGGCGGTGATGTTGCCGCTTTCCACGAGCGTCTGCACCACGCTGTGGTCGTGCGTGATGCGCGTGATCTCCCCGCCGCGGATGAGATAGGCGCGGCTGTCGCCCACGTTGCACACGACCGTCCCCTTTTCGCCCGCCACAGCGGAAACGAGCGTCGTCCCCATGCCGCGGCAATCGTCCTCCAGCGCGCGCTCATAGACGGCGGTGTTCGCCTGCGCCACGCAGAAGGACGCGAGCTCTCGCAGCTGCTCAACGCTCATATCCTCGCGCAGCAGCGCGCGCAGCTCCTTCAAAAAGGTCTCCACCGCGAGCGTGCTTGCGATCTGCCCGCCCTCCGCGCCGCCCATGCCGTCGCAGACGACGGCAGCAACGCTTTTTCCGATGGTCTCGACGGCAAAGGTATCCTGATTTTCATGCCGGCGCAGTCCCACGTCGGTCTTTCCAAGGGCGTTCATTGCGCGATACCTTCTCTTTCTTTCATTTCCTTGCGCCGCAGCTGTCCGCAGCTTGCGTCAATGTCTCCGCCGAGGCTGCGGCGTACCGTCGCCGTCAGGCCGTGGGACTCAAGACGCTTCTGGAACGCGCTGACGCGTTTGCTGGGCTTGAACTCGCTTTCCACCACGTCGTTGAGGGGGATGAGGTTCACATGCCCCGGCATCCCGCGGATCTTTTCCGCGAGCAGGTCCGCCTGCCAGTCGTGGTCGTTCACGCCGTCGATCATCGCGTATTCAAACGAGATGCGGCGGCCCGTTTTCTTAAAATAGCGGTGGCAGGCCGCAAAAAGCTCAGAAACGTCATAGGCCTTGTTCACCGGCATGATGCGGCTGCGCGTCTCGCTGTCGGGCGCGTGGAGCGAAACGGAAAGCGTGAGCTGCAAATTGTCCTGCGCGAGCGCGTCGATGCCCGGCACCACGCCGCAGGTGGAGAGCGAGATGTGCCGCATCCCGATGTTCATGCCGTCGGGATGGTTGATGAGCTCCAGAAAGCGCAGCACGTTCTGCCGGTTGTCGAGCGGCTCGCCGATGCCCATGAGCACGATGTTGGAGATCTCCTTCCCGGAATCGAGCTGCGTAAAGAGCACCTGATCAAGCATTTCAGACGGCTTTAAGTCGCGCACCTTGCCCGCAAGCGTCGAGGCGCAGAACTTGCAGCCCATGCGGCAGCCGACCTGCGAGGAAATGCAGACCGTGTTGCCGTGGTGATAGGACATGAGCACCGTTTCGATGCAGTTGCCGTCGGAAAGCTCCCAGAGGTACTTGATCGTCCCATCGAGCTTCGACACCTGCTTGCGCGCGACCGTCGGCGCGGTGATGACATACTCCCGCGCCAGCTTTTCGCGCAGCGCCTTTGGAATATTGATCATCTGGTCAAAATCCGTCACGCCGCGGTGCAGCCAGGTGAACACCTGCTTGCCGCGAAACGACGGCTCGCCCATCGCGCGCAGCGCCTCGCTGATCTCACCGAGCGTCATCGACTTGATATCAGTCATGATCTCTCCTCCTCATGCGGCTGAGATAAAACCCATCCGTACCGCTGCGCTGCGGCCAGAGCGTCAGATACCCCGGCGCAGCTTCCCCGTTCGGCAGGGAGAATTCCTCATAAATAAATTCCGGGTGCGAAGATAGGAACGCATCCGTTACGTTTTCATTTTCCTCGGGCAGAACGGTGCAGGTCGAGTAGACCAGCACGCTGCCCGGTCTTACATAGCGCGCGCTGTTTTCTAAAATCGCGCGCTGGATCTCCGGCAGCGCCTTGAGCTCGCGCGCGTCCTTATAGCGGATGTCCGGCTTTTTGCGGATGATGCCGAGACCCGAACAGGGGACGTCGCAGACGACCGTGTCAAAGCGCCCCGCCCATTCCTCGCGGAAAACGCGCCCGTCGGCGCAGGCGGTCTCGATGCAGGTGACGCCAAGACGCTGCGCCCCTTCGCGGATGCGCTTTAATTTGTTCTCGTGCAGGTCGCAGGAGAGAATATGCCCCTCATTTTCCATGGCGAAGGCTGCGGCGAACGACTTGCCGCCCGGCGCGGCGCAGACGTCCAGCACGTCCTGCCCCTTTTCAAAGCCCGCGGCGTAGGTTACGAGCTTTGCCGCCGCGTCCTGCACCGTAAAGCGGCCCTGATAGAAGGCCGCGAGCGTCGTGAGGTCGCCGGTGCCGGAAAGCTCATAGCAGCCCGGCACCCATGCGTGCGCGCGCGCCTCGATCCCCTCGCCGGAAAGCTCGCGCACGAGCGCCTCACCGTCCGTTTTGAGGGGGTTCACCTGCGCGGTGATGGGAGAAGCCTTGTTGTCGATGCGCAAAAACTGCTCCGCCTCGGCGTCTCCCAGCAGCGCCGTGAGTCTTTCCACCAGCCACTTCGGATGGCTGTAGGCAATGCTCAGGCGCGAGAGCGTGTCCTGCGGCAGCGCGGGCGGATGCGCCTTGTTCTGTGCGACCTTGCGAAGGACCGCGTTGACAAGTCCGCTTGCGGCACTTCTGCCGTTCGTGCGGCAAAGCTCCACGGATTCGCTCACCGCCGCGTGGTCGGGCACTTTGTCCAAAAATAAGATCTGATACGCGCCGATGCGGAGAATGTCGGCAAGCGGCGGCTGCAAATGGTCAAGCTTCTGCGTGCAGTAGGCGCTGAGATAATAGTCGAGCAGCAGCTCGTTTTGCATCACGCCGTAGACGATGCGGCTGCAAAGCGCCGCGTCCTGCGGCTTGAGAGATGCCTTGCCGAGCTGAGCTTTGAGCGATGCGTCCGCCCATGCGCCGCTGCGGCGGCAGGCGACGAGCACGCAGAGCGCGCATTCGCGCGCGTTGGAAGTGCTCCCCTTACGCATCGAGGACCGTCCCCGCGGCGATGCGTTTGCCGTTCAAAAAGGCGTTTGCGGCCATGCGTTTGCCGCCATCGGGCTGCAATTCGGTGATGAGGATGCTCTTGCCGTCGCCGCAGGCGGCCTCGATCCCGCGTTTCACTGCGCGCAGCGTGCCGGGCGCGTCCTTCGTTTCACCCAGCGGCACGGCGCGGAAAATCTTCGTGTTCGCGCCGAGGATGCTCGCCGCGGCGCAGGGCCACGGGATGAGTCCGCGGATCTGGTCGATGACCTGCGTGCTGCTTCTCGTCCAGTCGATGGGCGAAAGCTCGCGCGAGAGCATGGGGGCGTAGGTTGCCTCCGCCTCGTTCTGCGGTACGCGCTGCGCCGTGCCGTTTGCGATCTCGTCGATCGCCTCGGCAATGGCGTCCGCGCCGAGCGCGGCAAGGTCGGAGAAAAGCTCCTCCGCCGTCTCGTCCGGGCGGATGGGCTGCTTTTCCACTAAGATCATGTCTCCCGTGTCGCACTCTCTGGCCATGTGCATGATCGTCACGCCTGTTTCCTTATCGCCATTTAGGATCGCCCAGTTGATGGGCGCCGCGCCGCGATACTGCGGCAGGATGGACGCGTGCACGTTGATGCAGCCCATCGGCGGCACGGCGAGCATTTCCTCGGGCAGGATGCGCCCGTAGGCCGCGACGACCGCAAGATCTGGCGCAAGCGCCTTGAAATCCGCGAGCGCCGTGCCGTCGCGCATCGCCGTCGGCTGAAAAACGGGAATGTTCTGTGTAAGTGCATATTCCTTTACAGGGCTTGGGGTTACTTTGTTTCGGTTGCGCGGCTTGTCCGGCTGCGTGAAAACGCCGCAGACCTCGTGCCCGTCTGCGACCAGGCGCTCTAAAATGCTGCGCGCAAAGTCGGGCGTACCCATGAAGACGATCCTCATTCCTCGTCCAGCTCCTTTTCCTGCTCGCGGATATACTTTTCCAGTTCCTCTTCGCTGAGGATCTTGCAGTGCTCGGTGTAAAGATGACCGTCAAGATGCTCGATCTCGTGGCAGAAGCAGCGCGCCGTCAGCTCCTCGTCCTCGACCTCAAAGGTCGTGCCGAAGCGGTCCTGCGCACGCACGCGCACCACCATCGGGCGCGTGACGATACCGTACTTGCCCGGCACGCTCAGACAGCCCTCAAGGCCCGTCTGCTCACCCTCGGTCTTGATGATCTCGGGGTTGATGAGCTCGATGATCTCGCCCTGCTCGTCCTCCACGATGCAGACTCTGCGCAGGATGCCCACCTGCGGGGCGGCAAGGCCCACGCCGCCGGCCTCAGCCAGCGTGTCAGCCATGTCGTCGAGCAGCTGATGGAGGCGGGCGTTGAATTCGGTCACCGGGCGGCAGACTTTCGTCAGGCAGGGATCGCCTTTTTCTCGAATGGTACGGATAGCCATAGTTTTCATCCTCTTTTCTCTATTGTAAAGCATTGCAGTCGGCAAAAATGTCGAGACCGCGGTTTTCTTTTCTTGCGGAAAAGGCGAGCAGATATTCGCTCACCGTGCGCCGCAGCGCACTGTCGCTCCGGCCGCTGAGGTAGACACAGTAGCGGTAGCGCTCGTTCACCTTCACGACCGGCGCGCCCGCCGGGCCGAGGACCTCAGTCTCGAGCGCGCGAAGCGGTTCTTTTTCGCTCGCAGCACGCAGCGCGTCGCGCAGCGCACAGGCGGCGGCGATGACGCGCATCTCTTCCCTGCCGGAAACCGTCAGCGTGAAGAGATCGGCAAAGGGCGGATAGCGCCGCAAGCGGCGCAGGCGCAGTTCGTTTCGGTAAAAGGCTTCATAATCCTGCTTCGCCGCGGCCTGAATGACCTCGTTATCGGGGTGGTAGGTCTGGATGACGGCGCGCCCCGCGCGCTCGCCACGCCCGGCCCTTCCCACGACCTGCGCAAGCAGGCTGTAGGTCCGCTCGGCGGCGTGATAGTTCTGGACATAGAGCGAAAGGTCTGCATCCAGAACGCCCACGAGCGTCACATTTTCAAAATCCAGCCCCTTGGCGACCATCTGCGTGCCAAGGAGGATGGGGATGCGCCGCTCCGTGAACTGCCGCAGCAGCGCCTCGTGCCCGTGCGCGGCGGAAACGGTGTCCGCGTCCATGCGCAGGACCTCGGTGTTCGGAAAGAGCGCCCTGAGCTCGCGCTCTACCTTCTGCGTGCCGGAGCCGACGCGCTTGAGTAGTCCGCCGCACGCTCTGCATCGTTCCATCACGGGTTCGGAATGGCCGCAGTAGTGGCACATCAGCCGCTCATTTGCCGAGTGATAGGTCATCGGCACGCTGCATCGCGGACACTCGGGCACATAGCCGCACTCGCCGCACAGCAGCATCCGCGCGCTGCCGCGCCGATTGAGGAAGAGAATGCTCTGCTCTCCGCGCGCGATGTTTTTTTGGAGCTCTGACCGCAGTGCGCTGCCGACGGACGTGTCGTTCCCCTGCCGCAGCTCGTCCTTCATGTCGGCGATGAGCACCTCCGGCAGCGGGAGATCGTTGAATCTCTTGTGAAGGGAAAATACTTGATAGCGCCCGCGTTTGGCGTAATACGCGGTCTCCACCGTCGGTGTAGCCGAGCCGAGCAGCACGAGCGCGTCGCGCTGGGCGCAGCGGAACTGTGCGATGTCACGCGCGTGATAACGCGGCGGATTTTCCGACTGGTAGCTCCCCTCCTGCTCCTCGTCGAGAATGATGAGGCCGAGGTTCGGCAGCGGCGCAAACACCGCGCTGCGTGTGCCGAGCACGACGCGTACCTCGCCGCGGCGGATGCGTTTCCATTGATCGTAGCGCTCGGTGAGCGGCAGTGCGCTGTGCAGCATCACGGCGTCAGAGCCGAAGCGCGCGGAGAAGCGCTGCATCATCTGCGGCGTCAGCGCGATCTCCGGCACGAGCAGCATCGCCGTCTTGCCGCGCGCAAGCACTTGCTCGATGAGCTTGAGGTAGACCTGTGTCTTGCCGCTTGCGGTCACGCCGTAAAGGAGCGCGGCGCTGCCGCCCTCTCGCTCAAGCAGCGCGGAAAGGCCTTCGTAGGCCGCCTGCTGCTCTTCGTTGAGCGTGATCGGCGCGTCCTCGCGCGCGCTCGGCGCAGGAGGGCTGACGCGCAGCACTTCCTGCTCGGAAAATTCGACGAGGCCCGATTTGTTCAGCCCTCGCAGCGTCTGCATCGTTGCGCCCGTATAATAGCTGATCTCCGTGGAGGACAGCGTCCCCTCGCGGCAGAGAAGCTCGATGACCGCATAGCGCACCGGCGCGCTGCGGCGCTTGGGCTCAACGGCGGCGAGTGCTTCCTCCGCGCTGACACAGAGCGACACCATGCGCGCTTTTTTGTCGCCAAGGCGCTGCTTCATCGTCGTTTCGCAGACGAGGATGCCCTGCTGCGCCATCGTGTGCAGCGCACGTCCGGTCTTCTCTCCACCCAGTTCGTTGAGCGCCGTGCGCTCCGCGCCCTTCGCGCCGAGCACGGCGCAAAGCAGCGTTTCCTCAAGCGAGTCCGGCGCAACCGCACTCAACGCCTGCTCGGCGCTGACCTCCTCGTTCAGCTTCCAGATCTCGCGGCTCTTGAGCCACACGCCGCCTGGCAGCAGCGTTTTGAGCGCATCGTAATAGGTGCAGAAATAGCGCGCCTTCATCCATCTGGCAAGGCGGATATCCCGGCTGTCCAGCAGCGATTCTTCATCCAGAAAAGCGTCGATCGGCTTGTAGGCGGGCTTGTCCTCCTCGCGCACGATGTCGAAAACGAAGCCCTCGCTGCGCCGGTTCCCGCGCCCAAACGGGATGAGCACCCGCTTACCGCTTGCAGCCTCGGGCGCAAGCTCATCCGGGATGCGATAGGTATAGAGCTTATCCGCCGCAAACGGAACAGAAGAGACTGCGACACGAGCAAGCAATTTCTCTGCCATACAGTCTCCTCCTTTGTTGTGTTTCAGTTACTTTGCGATGTGCGTGTCGATATTCGCAGCCGAGATCTTACCGGCAGCGACCTCGTTGATGGCCGTGGTGACCGGCTTTTCGCAGAGGGGATAGCCCTCTTCGTCGGCGGCCTCGGCGATCTGACGGGCGCGGCGCGCGACCACGTTCACCAGCAGGTAACGGTTCTCGACATACTTGTTGAGCAGGCTCATAGCGGGATAAAGCATCATAATGGTTTACTTCCTTCTGCCTTTCGGCTGTTTTTTTGATTTATTCGGACAAAATGGCCATGCGCTCGGCGGGCTTGCAGTGCTCGGCGAGCATGATGGCGTTGATTTCACGCACGGCGCGTTCCACCGTGTCGTTGATGACAAAGTAATCATAGGTATTGGCCGTCTGAAGCTCGACCTTGGCGCGCACAAGGCGCTTTTGCACCTTGTCGGGGCTGTCGGTGCCGCGGCTCGTCAGCCGCTCCTCAAGCGCCTGCCACGAGGGCGGCGCGATGAAGATGCGCACAACGTCGGGGCGCTTATGCACGACCTGCATCGCACCCTGCACCTCGATATCGAGGATGACGTCCTTCCCCTGCTCCATGGCCTCGTCGACAAACTTTTTCGGCGTGCCGTAGAAGTTGCCGACATATTCCGCGTATTCGAGGAACGCGTCCTCGGAGATCATCTTGCGGAACGTGTCAACATCCGTGAAGTGATAGTGCACGCCGTCCTCCTCGCCCGGACGCGGCGCGCGCGTCGTCGCGGAAACGGAAAAATACAGGTCGTCGCGGTCCTTGAAAAGTTCCTTGAGCACCGTGCTCTTTCCCACGCCGGACGGGCCGGAGATGATGAATGTTTTTCCCTGGTTCATAGTAGCTTAACCTTCCTCCTCTATCCCGAGCGTCTCCACACCGAGGCGCGCGATCAGCTTGTCGGCCGCGATGGCAGAGAGCACCACATGGTCGCTGTCCATGATGAAGACCGAGGCCGTCTTGCGCCCGTAGGTCGCGTCGATCAGCATGCCGCGCTCGCGGGATTCCTGAATGAGACGTTTGATCGGCGCGCTGTCGGGACTCACCACGGCGATCAGCCGCTCGGCGGAGACCATATTGCCAAATCCGATGTTCAGCAGTTTCATCGCGGTCACTCCTTACTATTCGATGTTCTGCACCTGCTCGCGGATCTTTTCGACCTCCGCCTTGAGCGCGACCACGTCGCGCGCGATGGCAACGTCGTTGCACTTCGAGCCGATGGTGTTGCTCTCGCGGTTGACCTCCTGAATGAGGAAGTCCATCTTGCGGCCCATGGGCTCATCCGAGAGCAGCATATCGCGCAGCTGCGAAACGTGCGAGCGCAGGCGGACCGTTTCCTCGTCCACGGCGATCTTGTCGGCGTAGATGGCTGCCTCGGTCAGGATGCGCGCTTCGTCGATCGTCGTGCTCTGCAAGACCTCCTGCATGCGCGCGGTCAGCTTTTCGCGGTACTCGCGCACCGTTTCGGGCGAACGCTCCTCGACCATGCCCGTGAGCGTTTCGATGGTCGTGAGTCTGCCGCCGATGTCCTCGGCGAGCTTCTTCCCCTCCGTCGCGCGCATCGTATTGTAGGAAGCGAGCGCCTCGCCCAGCACCTCGCAGATGTCCGCGCCGACGGATTCAAGGTCTTCCTCCGCCTTTGTGACGCTCAGCACATCGGGGATGCGGGCAAAGTCCGTCACGTCGCACATGGCGTTCAGGTGCTTGCCGCCGTCGAGCGCGCAGAGCTTGTCGAAGGCCTCAAGGTAGCTGCGGGCAAGCCCCTCGTTGACCGCGACGATCTCTTCGTCCGCGCCGGTCGAATCGATGCTGATGAACACATCGACCTTACCGCGGGAAATTGCCTTCTGCACACGGCCCTTGATGGCGTCCTCGGCAAAAATGTAGGCGCGCGGCAGCTTTACCGTACAGTCGAGGTAGCGGTTGTTCACGCTGCGCACCTCAACGGTGATGTCGCGATTGGATAATGTTTTTCTGGCTCTTCCGTAGCCGGTCATACTTTTGACCACGATTGTTCTCCTCCATCATTCGTGATTTGACTTTATCAATTTAACAAGGGATGAAATAGCATCCGCCACCGCTGAAGAGCGTACAGCAGGACCATGCCGCGCAGCAGCGCAGGCAGGCGTTCTCATCGAAGTTCGCCGTGTGGAACGTGCGGAAACCGTCAGGGCGATAGCCCGAGCCCGTGAGAGAAGCAAGCGCGCTGCGATATTCCGGGTTGCCCGGCTCCATCTGCACGGCGGTCTCAAGGTAGCGCCGCGCTTCGTCCAGCCAGCCGCGGCGCGAGCAAACGACGCCCATCAGAAAATTCCACTCCGCGTCATGCTCGCTCACGCCGGAAAGCAGCCGCTCGGCGAGCGAAATGTCGCCGCGGTTGACGGCTGCGCGCACCTGCTGCAAACGGCTCGCGCCGTAGGAATTGTTGCCATAGTAACTCCCGCCGTAGCTCCGGCCGGGATCGGCGTAGCCGTAGGAATAGCTCTGCGAGGCGGCGGAGGACGCTTTGCGCTGCTTCTGGATCTGATCGTACGCTTCGTTGATCTCTTTCATTTTTTCCTGCGCAAGATCGGCAAGCGGGTTATCGTGGTAGTTGTCCGGGTGATATTTGCGGGCAAGGTCGCGGTAAGCACGCTTGACCTCCTCGTCAGTCGCCGTTGGAGGGATATTCAGGATCTGATAGGGGTCGTTCATACGGTTTCCTCGATTTTCTCTTGTTTTATGCGAAAGTGTGTGCGGCGCGGGGGTTTATGGTAGGTGCCGTTGAGAACGGCATTGCCGATCCCATACAGGCTCTCGTAAAAAATGCTGTCTAAAATGTTCGACCACACGCCGCGCTCGAGCAGCGCGTAGGCGTCTGCCATGCGGTGCACGGAAAGGTCGAGCAGCAGCGCGACCTCCTGCCGCGTCTTCTCGTCGAGCTCGCCGCTTGTGAGAGCGTAGCGGTAGCGCAGCGGATTGTAGCAGCTGTTTGCAACGTCTTTTTTGAGATCGTCCGCCGCGTCGACAAGGTAGATCCAGCGGCCGAGGTGGTAGAAGAGCTCGGCCATCACGCGGCGGCGCGGACCGTCCGGCACAACGGCAGCCATGTCTGCCATCAGCGCGGCGAAAGGCTCTGCCGCCCGGTCGACCGACGCGCAGCACTCGCGCTCGCACGCGGAAAGCTCCGCAAGATGACGCTGCACCGCTTCGTCAAAGGATGGCGCGCAGGAGCGCGCCTTGCGGTAGGCGCGGCGCAGAAAGAGCGATGCCAGCCGATACGGGAGCGAACGGAACAATCCGTGGTCTGCAATGTGGTCCCTCAGCTGCCACCAGGCAAGCACGATGCTGTGGTCGGCGGCTGTTTCAAGACTTTGCGCATGCGTCATCACGCAGCGCGCCCTGCACGGGTGCGCGATGCAGCGGCAGGACGTGCATTCAGGCTCCCCCGCCTCTGAAAGCAGGATAGCGAGGAAGGTAAAATCAAAGTTCAGCACAAAGCGCGCGGAAAAGCCGTATTTCCGGCCAAGCTCGTGGCACAGTCCGCAGTAAACGGACTCAAAGAGTTCTTCGTCGTGCGCGCTCAGGCGGTTTTGAGAGGGGCGGACATAACCAAACATCGGCTCAGAACAGGCGGACGATGGTAAATGTCAGCGCGCCGCTCCGCTTCATGCGCCGGTCGCAGACGACCGCGGGAATGAGACCGAGCAGAAACGCCGCGATGGCGACAGCATAGCGCATTCCCTCGCTCGAAAGCGCGCCGGTCAGAAAATATCCTGCGAAAAAGCAGACGATCGGCAGCAGGTACACAAGGCTCATCACGCCGAGCAGCCGCTTCGTGCTGCTTTCGACCACGACCTTTTGTCCCACCTCCGCACCGACGGTGTTGCGCGCCTGCGCGCGCACGCTCGCGCCGGAAACGCCGCAGCCCGCGCACTCTTCGCAGTCATGTCCGCAGGCGGATTTCCGCGGAACGGAGATCTCCGCCATGCCGCCGGGCAGTATCTTTTCTACTGTTGCGATCTGAGTCATAGTGTCTCCTTTGGTATTTGCCGATATTGCTGAAAATTGTATTTATCCGATATGGACCGTGACCTCGTAGCTGCCCACCGCACCAAGATCGTATCCCGTCACAGAGATGCGCGCGGGGACGGTGTAGCTGCCGCTGTCGGCCGAGATGCCGGAGAGGTCCGCAATGACGTGCACGTCATCGCCGGTCACGGCGGTGATGTCCCCTGCCGTACCGCGCAGCGTCACAGGGAGCGACGAGGTGAGGATGCTCACCGTGTGATCGCCGCTGAAGTTTTCATAGCTGAACTTCAGCGCTTCGACCTCGCGCGTTTCTACATCCTTTGCCGTGATCGAAAGCGTAACGGTCGTGATGCCGCTCAGATTGTTGACGCCCTCGGGCACGGGAATATCATAGGTGAAGGATTCCTGCCCGCGCAGATCCTCGAGCGCGAGCGTGCCGACCACGAGCTCATCGAGCGAGGAAAGCTGCGCAGCCTCGCCCGAAAGGGTGATGCTCGAGTGGCTGAGCGACCAGTCATAGTTTTCAAGGCGCGCGCCCGCGGATTCGACAAATTTTACCTTGAGCGGAACATCCGTGACCTTGAGCACGGGCAGCGTGACCTGAATGTTATCGCTCATGGGATGGATGTTTCGGTTGCTGACGAGCTGGTCGTTGAAGTCGTACAGCTCGTAATCGAGCAGCTCCACGACCGTTGAGGTCGCATTTTCAATGTTGAGCGTGACCTGCGCGTAGCTGATCTGCATAATGTCGGACTGCTGGCCGCGCAGTTCAAGCGTTTCGGGCAGCAGCTCTACCGTGCCGGCGATGTAGCCCTCGGCCACATTGCCCACCACGTTGCAGCGGATCTCGACATCCTTCTTGCTCAGCTCGCCGATCTCGACCTGCACGGTGCGCACGGTGGGCGACTCGATGCTCACATCACGCGAGGAAATGCCGCTCGGCAGCAGGATGTTGTAGGCCACGGTCTGCTTGCCCGCGTAGGTGATGGAGGAAAGATCGCACACAAGGCGGATCTGGCTCGTATCAAAGCTGTAGGCGAGGCGGCGCGGAAATTTGAGCCGCAGATCAACGCTCATGTCCTCTTCCCCGCTCACGCGCATGAGGCCCTTGTCGGCGAGCGTCGTGTCCTCGTTCAGAAACTCAATGGCAACATCGTGCACGTTGACGGTGATCTCGTCGCTGTTGCTCACATAAAACCATACCATCGAGGCGATGAGCAGCGAAAGGAAGACGTAAAAGATCTGACGACGCTTAGATTTCATCGTGCTTGTCCCCCTTTCCGGACGTGAGAACCTTCCAAAGGCGCATGAGGACGCGATCCTCCTGCGCTTCGTCGGGTGCTTGCGGGATGAGCTCGTTGATGAGCAGCTTTTCAAGCGTTTCCGGCATGAGGTGGCGCTTTAAAAGCCCGCCGATGGCGACGGAAATGGTGCCCGTCTCCTCCGAGACGATGACGACGACCGCGTCGGAATTCTCGCTCATGCCGATGCCCGCGCGGTGGCGCATACCGAGGTCGCGGCTGAGGTTCACGTTCTTGGAAAGCGGCAGCATGCAGCCGCCTGCGAGCAGGCGCCCGTCGCGCATGATGACCGCACCGTCGTGCATCGCGGCCTTGACGAAGAAGATGTTCTTCAAAAGCTCGCTGCTCACGCGCGCGTCGACGATGGTGCCCGTGCGGGCAATGTCATCGAGCGCGATGTCGCGCTCAAAGACGATGAGCACGCCCGTGCGGGATTTGGACATCTCCGTGCAGGCAAGCACCGTCTGCGCGATGGCGTTTTCAATGGCAGATACCTGCTGCGTGCGGGCGAAGGGATTGAACGAGCGCAGCTTGCTCGAGCCGAGCTGGTCGATCAAACGCCGGATCTCCGGCTGGAACAGCACGATCAGCGCGAGCGCGCCGAGGGACAGTACATGGCTCAAAATGAAATAGATGCCGCCGAGCGACAGCGCATCGGAAAGCATCAGCGCCAGCAAAAACAGCAGCACGACCTTACCGACGCTTTCGACCTTCGACGTTCCGACGAGCTTCAAAAGCCAGTAAATGCCGTAGGTCATCAACGCGATATCAAGGTAATCCGACACCTTGAGCGTGAGTATATAGCGCCATGTGCCTTCCAAAACGGGCATGATGATATCCATCGGCACGCTCCCCCCAAACGATCATGATACTAACCAAGCAATAGTTAATACTTATTCTAATATAAAATGCAGAGAAATGCAACGGTCGAGGCATGAATTTTCTATGAAATCTCGCCTCGGCCGCGCGCTGCGGCTACTTCGCGCAGCGAGAAAAGCATCGCGTCGATCTCAAAGGCGCGGTTGAAGGCCGAAAGGCTCATGCGCACCGTCCCGTCCGGCAGCGTCCCGGCCGTCCTGTGCGCGAACGGCGCACAGTGTAGTCCCGCGCGCAGCGCGACGCCCCGGCTCGCCATCTGCTCGGCGACCTGCTCGGGCTGCATCCCCGAAACGGTGAAGGACAGCACGCCCGCCTGCCGCTTTTCATCGCGCGCAAGACAGCATGAAACGCGGGGGATGCGCCCCATCCCCTCTCCCGCGCGGCGCAGGAGCTGCCGCTCGTGCAGCAAGATCCGCTCGGTGCGCTGCGCGCGCACGAAGTCGATGCCCGCGGCAAGTCCCGCGATGCCGGGAACGTTGTGCGTCCCGGCCTCCAGCCGGTCCGGAAGAAAGTCCGGCATTTCCTGCCGGAGCGATTCGCTGCCCGTGCCGCCTTGCAGGAGCGGCAGCGCCTCGCCGCCGCAGAGCAGCAGCCCCGTTCCCTGCGGGCCGTAAAGCCCCTTATGTCCCGGCATGGCGATAAACGCCGCGCCGAGCGTTTTGCAGTCGATCGGCAGCACGCCGGCCGACTGCGATGCGTCGATAATGAGCGGCACGCCCGAGCTCCGGCAGAGCTGCGCGACGCCCTCAATGGGCAGAATGTCCCCGAAGACGTTGGAAACGTGCGTGCAGACCGCCGCATCCACGCCTGCTTTCAGCGCGCCCTCGAAGGCTTCAAGCGTTTCCTGCGGCGAGAAAAGCGGCGCTGCGGCAACGATGACTTCGGCGCGCAGCGCGTGCAGCACGCGTGTGACCGCGTTGTGCTCATAGCCCGACACGGCAACGCGCCCGCCGGGGCGCACAAGGCTCTTGATGGCGATGTTCAGCGCGTGCGTTGCGTTCATCGTGAAGACGATCTGCTCTTCCGACGGGACGGAAAAGAGCGCCGCCGCGCTTTTCCGGCAGCGAAAGAGCGTTTCTTCTGCAAGGCGCGCACTCTCATAGCCGCCGCGTCCGGGCGAGCTCATGGTGCGCATCGCCTGCAGCACAGCGCGCGGCACGGCGGCGGGCTTTTGGAAGGTCGTCGCCGCGCTGTCGAGATAGATCATAGCGTCACCTCTTGCTTTGTCCCGCCCGAGACAAAGAGGATGCGCACCGGCTGCACGCCGCCTGCGCGGCAGGCCTCCAGTGCGCGCGCATAGCTCCTGCGCGAGATTTCCAGCGTATAGCCGCAGCCGCGCCCGGTGACCTCCGCGCCCGCGCGGCGGATCCTTGCGCCGATGCCTGCGCCGCTCAGCACGCCCGCCATCTGCTGGGCGTGCGTGACCGAGCGCGCGGCAAAGAGATAATAGTCCATATAGTTCCCTCCCCCCACCGCATGATATGCGCGTTTTCCGGCGGGGTGCGGGCGAAAAGGGACGGGCGCTCGCAAAAAGCGTCCGTCCCGGGGAGACATTCAGTTTTCCGTCCGCTCCAGCAGCGCGACGGCGTGCGCGGCGATGCCCTCACCGCTGCCGGTGAAGCCGAGGCCCTCCTCGGTCGTTGCCTTGACGCTCACGCGCGAGGCGGGAATGTCCAGCGCGCAGGCGATATTGCCGCGCATCTCATCGCGGTAGGGCGCGAGCTTGGGTGCCTGGGCGAGAATCGTCGCATCGAGGTTGACGGTCTCAAATCCGGCTTCGGCAAGCCGCGCTTTGACTCTTTTTAAAAGCTCGATGCTCGAAATGCCCTTGTAGGCCGCGTCGGAGTCCGGAAACAACTTGCCGATGTCGCCCAGCGCCGCCGCGCCGAGCAGCGCGTCCATCACGGCGTGGGTCAGAACGTCCGCGTCCGAGTGGCCGAGCAGGCCCTTCTCGTATGGGATCTCTACGCCGCCCAAAATCAGCGCGCGGCCCTCCGTTAAGCGGTGCACGTCGTAGCCGTGCCCGATGCGTAAATTCGTCATGCTTTTCTTCCTTTCTTTCAAGAAAAGGCAGAGGGGAAGCCTTATTCCCCTCTGCTTTGTAAAATTGCCTCTGCCACAATGAGGTCGAGCGGCCTTGTGATCTTGATGTTTTCCGCGTTGCCCTCTGTCAAGTGAACCTCCTTGCCAAAGCGCTCCACGGCGGAGCAATCGTCCGTCAGCGCGGCATTTGCGCGCAGCGCATCCTGAAGAGCTGCCTTCAAAAGCTCCGCGTCGAAGACCTGCGGCGTCTGCACGGCGAAGAGTTTGCTGCGCTCGGGCGTACTCTCCACAACGCCGTTCACCGCCACCTTGACGGTGTCCGTCACGGGAATGGCGGGCGCGGCGGCATGATACTGCTGCGCGGCAAGAACGACCTCGTCGATGAGCGCGCTCGTCACAAGCGGGCGCGCGCCGTCCTGCACGGCAAGAAGCGCCGCCTCGGGCGAAGCCTCACACGCGGCACGCAGCACGGACTCCGTCCGCGTTGCCCCGCCGAGCACGACCTTGACCGGCTTTTGCAGATCGAAGGTCTTGCAAAGCTGCGCGTAGGTCAAAAGCTCATCCTCGCGCGCGGCGATCACGATCTCGTCGATGCTCTCGGCGCGGTCGACAGCGAGCAGCGTCCGCGCAAGCACCGGTATTCCGCCGAGCTCCTGCAGGAGCTTGTTTTCTCCGCCGTAGCGCGTTGAACTGCCGGCCGCCGCGATAAGCGCGGCGCAATAGGGCCGCGTCCGCTCCGGCGTCCGGCGAAATAACTTTTTCAGAAGGTTCATCTCTTACTTGCTCCCATTTGAAAGCATCGCGGCGTTGACGCGCTCCTCCGCATCGGGATACGCAACATCCTCGGCCAGCACGATCTCCGAAACGAGGATCTGCTTAGCAATGTGCAGCATCTTGCGCTCGCCATTGGAGAGTCCGCGCGTGCTGTCGCGGTGCATCAAAGCCTTGATGACCGCGCTGACCTCGTCAAGGTCGCCGCTTTTCAGCCGGTCCATGTTTTCGCGATAGCGGTGGTTCCAGTTCGACGTCATATCGATGCTGAGCGCAGGAATGCGCGCGATGACCGCTTCGATCTCGTCCGCGCTCTTGACAGCACGCACGCCGATAGCCTCGGAGTTCACCGTGGGGATCTTCAGCGTCAGCCCGGAAATGGGCATTTTGAAGACGTAGAAATCCATCGCCTTTCCGCTGATCTTTTCGCGCACGATGCTGTCGATCACACCGGCGCCGTGCATCGGATGCACGACCTTATCTCCGACTTGAAACATCCTATGCCCACCTCCCTTCTGACAGAATGCCGTTTACGGCATTCGTCCGTGCTGTTTGCGTGAAATCGGGGGTAAATACAGAAAAATATACGAAGAGACCAATTCTCCACATTTAGTTTAACGTATTTATCGTCTTTTTTCAAGCATTTTTTCGTGAATATTATGAATAGGGTCGGCTTTTGACCGTTTTTGATCGCAAAAAACAGGGACTCCCCTTTCGGAGAGCCCCTGCGACGGAAGACGGAAATCGTTTACTTGTTGCTGCGGCGCCAGATGTGCATCTTCTCCGCGTCGGCGATGAGCTGCTCGCGGAAGTCGGGATGCGCAATGCCGATGAGCGCCTCGGCACGCTCCCAGGTGGAAAGACCCTTGAGGTTGACCATGCCGTACTCGGTGACGATGTAGTGCGTGCAGGAGCGCGGGTCGGTGCAGATGGAGCCGGGCGTCAGCGTGGGGACGATGCGGCTCTTGACCGTACCGTCCTTGCCCGTGACGGTCGAGGACATGCAGATAAAGCTCTTGCCGCCCTTGGAGAGGTAAGCGCCCATGGCAAAGTCGAGCTGGCCGCCCGTGCCGGAGATGTGCTTGATGCCGGCGGACTCGGCGTTGACCTGACCGAAGAGGTCGCAGTCGATGGCGTTGTTGATGGAGATGAAGTTGTCGATCATGGAGATGACGTGCACGTCGTTCGTGTAGTCGACCGGTGCGCCCATGACGTCGGGGTTGCGATCCATGTAGTCATAGAGCTTCTGCGTACCGGCGGCGAAGGCGAAGACCTGGCGGCCCTTGTCAAGATTCTTGTGCTTGCCGGTGATCTTGCCGGCGAGCGCCATATCGACAAAGCCATCGACGTACATCTCGGTGTGAACGGAGAGATCCTTGAGGTCGGACTGGGCGATCATCGAGCCGATGGTGTTGGGCATGCCGCCGATGCCAAGCTGCAGGCACGCGCCGTTCGGGATCTGGGGCACGACGAGGTTGGCGACCGCGGTGTCGACCTCGGTGGGCGCGCCGCCCGCGCCGAGCTGCGCCACGGGCGGGTTCTCGCCCTCCACGACCATGTCAACGTCCTTGATGTTGATCTCGCAGCCGGTGAGACCGTAGACCCACGGCAGGTTCTCGTTGATCTCGACGATGACCGTCTTGGCGGTGTCGAGCATATCGGCAAGATGAGAGGACGCGAGCGCGTAGCTGAAGTTGCCGTGCTTGTCCATCGGCGTGACCTGGATCATCGCAACATCAACGTGTACGTTGCCGTCGCGATAGAAACGCGGCAGCTCGCTGTAGCGCATGGGGCTGAAGTAGCCCATGCCCTTGGCAATGATCTTGCGGTCGATGCCGCTGCAATGCCAGGAGTGCCAGGTGAAGTGCTCGCCGGCGTCCTCCGCCTTGCAGATCTCGGGCATCCACATCGTCACACCGCCGCGGACCTTGACGTCCTTGAGCTCGTTCGCCCGCGCCGCGAGGGCCTTGTCCAGCGTGTAGGGGTGGTTGGTGCACCAGCCGTAATCGACCCAGTCGCCGCTCTTGATGATCTTGACGGCCTCGGCGGCCGTGGTCAGCTTCTTCTGATAAAGCGCTGCATAATCCATGCTAACTTTCCTCCTGTATGTCAATGGTAGGGTATGTGTCGAAACTTTAACAATTATACCATAGAACGCCGCATTTGCAAAGGCTTTCTTGGAAAATGACGGCAAAAAAGGACAGGCCGCAGCCTGTCCTTTTTTCACTTCATCGGGAAATTACTCCTCGACGGGAGCCTCTTCCTCGTTCAGCAGCGCGCGAATGCTGAGGGAGATCTTCTTCTTCTCCTCGTCGATGGCGGTGATCTTCGCGTCGACCATCTGGCCTTCGGACAGAACGTCGGAGGGCTTGTCGATGCGGCGATCCGCGATCTGGGAGATGTGGATCAGGCCGTCCACGCCGGGAACGACCTCAGCGAAAGCGCCGAAGGTCATCAGCTTGACGATGCGCACGTTGGCAACGTCGCCGACCTTGTAGGTGTTCATGAACACATCCCAGGGGTTCTGGGTGCGATCCTTGACGCCGAGAGAGATCTTGCGCTTCTCGGGGTCGAAGGAGATGACGTACACGTCGAGGTGATCGCCGATGGAGACGACCTCGGCGGGGTTCTTGATGCGGCTCCAGCTCAGCTCGGAGATGTGGACCATGCCGTCCACGCCGCCGATGTCAACGAAGACACCGTAGGAGGTCATGGACTTCACGACGCCGTCGTAGTGCTTGCCGACCTCGATGTTCTCCCAGATGGCAGCCTGAGCAGCCTGACGCTCCTCGTTGAGCACGGACTTGATGGAGCCCACGACGCGGCGGCGGGCACGGTTGACCTCGGTCACGCGCAGCTGGACCTTCTGCTTGACCATCTGGCCAAGGTCGGAGTCCTTGGGCATACCGCTCTGAGAAGCGGGCACGAAGACGCGCACGCCCTTGACAGAGACGACGATGCCGCCCTTGTTCACTTCGGTCACGATACCGTCGAGGATGGTCTTATCCTCAACAGCGGTCTCGATGTCTTCCCAGAGCTTGACGGCGTCGAGACGCTTCTTGGAGAGGGTGGCGTAGCCTTCCACGTCGTTGACGCGGACAACATAAGCCTCGATCTCGTCGCCGACCTTGACGACGTCCTCGGGCTTCACGTCGGGGTCGCTGCTCAGCTCGGAAACAGGGATGTAGCCCGCCTGCTTGCAGCCGACGTCGACCTGAACTTCGGTCGTGCCGATGGCCGTCACGATGCCGGTCACCTTATCTCCTGTATTTAGAGTCTTGAAAGACTTTTCAAGCAGTTCTTCAAAGGATTCGCTGGTCTCAGGGGCAGTGGTGTTGATGTTTTCTTCCGTCATTGTTGTTAATACCTCCATAATGATACTCGCAGGAGTAGATGCGCCGGCTGTCAGTCCCGCCACACGGCATCCGGAAAAGAATTCCGGTGAGAGCTCGTCTGCGGACTCGATCTGGAGGACTTTTCCGCAGTTCTCTCTGCAAATCTCGGTCAAATGCCTTGTGTTGGCGCTTCTTCGGTCGCCCACAACCACCATCGCGTCTACCTTGGCGGAAAGTTCTGCTGCCTCAGTTTGACGTTTCTGCGTAGCATTGCATATTGTATCATTGATTTTCAGATTTGTACACTCTTTTTTTAGAAAATTCACGCAACTTTCCCAAAGCGCACGAATACAGGTCGTCTGTGCGAGCAAAATAATGGGCAAATTAGCAAATTCCCTGTGCATTTCGACAAATTCCGCAACTTCATGCGCGTTTTCAAAGATGAGCGGATCGTTGCACCAGCTGGCGATCCCCTGCACCTCGGGGTGGTTCCGCTCGCCGATCAGCACGACGCGGCGGCCTTGATCCTCGGCGCTGCGGGCAAGCGTCCGGATGCGCTCAACGTGCGGGCACACGGCGCTCACGATCTCCGCCCCGCGATCTTGCAGCTGCTCGAGCGTTTCCTTTCTCTCGCCGTGGGCGCGGATGAGCACCGTCTCCCCTGCCCTCGCCTGCTCGGGAGAGGTGATGAGGCGCATCCCGAGTTCCTCGATCCCGCGCACGACGCCCGCGTTGTGCACGATGCTGCCGAGCATCGCGCCGCCGCGCGCTGTTGCTGTTTCCTGCGCGAGCTTCACCGCGCGCTCCACGCCGTAGCAGAAGCCCGCGGTCTCAGCCAGAATGACCTTCACAGCGGCGCGCCTCCCACCTGCTGGCCGCCGAGGGCGTACGCCCGGCGCAGCACCTCGTCGGCAATGGCCTGTAATTCTTCCGACGTGCCGCGGCGGCCCGTGACCTCGGGCATGTACGACTCACCGAAAATGATGCGCGTCTTATGGAAGGGCTTTTTCTGCCCGTCGCAGAACACCGGCACGAGCGTCGCGCCCGTGCGCACGCCGATCATCGCGATGCCTGCGTGGGCGTGCGCGGGCAGACCGTCATGGTAGCCAACGCCTCCCCGGATGGTCGTCCCCTCGGGGAAGATGAGCAGGTTTTCGCCCTTGTGGAGCACCTGCATCGCGGTCTTGATGGACTGGATGTCCTTGCCGTCGCGCTGCACGGGAAACGCGCCGAGCGTGCGGATAAGCCACGCGAGCGCGGGTTTTTCAAAAAGCTCAGCCTTGGCCATAAAGTGCAGATGGTAGTCAATCGGCAGGCACAGGCCGATGAGCACGGGGTCTAAGTCCGTCGAATGGTTCGGGCACAGCAGTACGCTGTGCTTAGGCAGGTTTTCAAGTCCCTTCACGTCCACGCGGTAGACCCACAGCAGCAATCTGCCGATGAGCCAGATCAGCGCGAAAAAAATCATCTTCATTGCAGTCTCTCCCGGATCAGCGCGAGCAGCGCCTTGCGGCTCCCCTCAAAGTCAAGATTGGATGTATCAAGACGCACAGCGTCCTCCGCCTCGCGCAGCGGCGCGATGGCGCGGTGCATGTCCTGCTCGTCGCGCGCGTTGATCTCGCGCAGCAGATCGTCATACGCCTTGGGCGTGCCGCGCTCTGAAAGCTCCAGGCAGCGGCGGCGCGCACGCTCCTCCGCCGAGGCCGTGAGGTAAACCTTCACATCCGCGTCCGGCAGAACGACCGTGCCGATGTCGCGCCCGTCCATGATGACGCTTCTTTTTTTCGCGGTGTCGCGCTGCATTTCAAGAAGGTACGCGCGCACGCACGGCAGCGCCGAGACGTTCGAGGCGTACATCGAGATCTCCGGCAGGCGGATCTCACGGCTCACATCTTTGCCGTTCAGCAGCATCTGCTGCCCGCCGTTTTCATCGAAGCTCATCTCAATATGGATATCCTTGAGCAGCGGCGCGATCTGAGATGCGTCCTTTGCATTCAGTCCGCGCGAAAACGCCGCGTAGCCGATGGTGCGGTAGATCGCGCCCGTATCAACATGGAGAATATTCAAGTCCTTTGCGACCACCTTGGCAAGCGAGCTTTTTCCAGCGCCGCCGGGGCCGTCGAGTGCGATGGTAAAATGCTTTTTCATTGGTATGGTTCTTCCCTCTCTACATAGATGATGCGCGCCTTATTCTGCATGCAGCGCGTCTGCGGCAGCCTCGCCGGCCGCCTTGCCCGTCGCCCAGGCGATCTGCAAATTGTAGCCGCCCGTGTAGGCGTCCACGTCGATCATTTCACCCGCAAAGTACAGTCCCGCGACCTTTTTCGAGGCCATGGTCTTCGGGTCGATCTCTCCGACCTTCACACCGCCGGAGGTGATGATGGCATTCTCCACCGGCATGGGAGCGGCAACGTCGACCGTCCAGCGCTTCAAGAGCGTGCGGATCGTCTCGCGCTGGGCGCGCGTAATGTCGTGTACCTTCTCGTGCGGCGGGATGAGCGAGCGGTCCACGAAGGCATCGATCATCTTCTGCGGCAAAAGCGCGCCGAGCACGTTGCGGTAGTCGCTGTTCGCACGCGCCTCAAAGTCCGCGAGCAGGCGCTTGTCGAGCATCTGCTCGTCGAGCGCAGGCTTGAGGTCGATCGAAAGCCGGTAGGTCTTTTTGTCGAAATGCCGCATGTGCGCGCTGGCCGACAAAATGAGGGGCCCGCTCACGCCGAAGTGCGTGAAGAGCATCTCACCAAAGTCAGAATGGATCTTTTTGTTGTTCTCGTAGACCGTCAGCGCCACGTTCCGGAGACTGAGCCCCTGCAGGGGCGCACAGTCATATGCCCTGAGCGGCACGAGCGAGCCGCGCAGCGGCGTGACCGTGTGGCCGAGGGACTCCGCCATGCGGAAGCCGTCGCCCGTCGAGCCGGTCGCGGGATAGGATACCCCGCCCGTCGCGAGGATGACGGCGGAGGCGGGATAATCCCCCTTTTCACCCTTGACGGCAGCGGTATGGCCGTCTTCCAGCAAAATATCGAACGCGCGGTCGCGCACGAGCTTCACGCGCAGGCGCTTGAGCTCGCGCTCAAGCGCGGCGGTGATGTCGAACGAGCGGTCCGACACCGGGAACACGCGCTTGCCGCGCTCGACCTTGAGCGGCACGCCGAGACCTTCAAAAAAGTCGATGGCGGCGTAACCGTCGAAGCGGGAAAAGACGGAGTATAAAAAGCGCGGGTTCTGCGGCACATGGGCAAGAAGCTCTTCGCAGCTGCTCTCGTTCGTCACGTTGCAGCGGCCCTTGCCGGTGATGTTCACCTTTTTGCCGAGGCGCTCGTTCGGGTCGAGCAGCGTGACGCTCGCGCCCTTGCGCGCAGCGCAGATCGCGGCCATCATGCCGCCCGCGCCGCCGCCGATAACAACGATCCCTTTATTCATCTTCGACCTTTCCGAAAATGCCGAAGCGATCCCACACATGGTCGAGCTCTGCGAAGGTGGAGGAGATATCCGCGCCCTTCTTGCTCGCAACGGCCAGAATGAGCGCGTTGAGCATGCTCATCGGCGCCGCCAGCGAGTCGACGAACGAGATCATCTCGTTGCGCACCAGCAGCGAGCAGGACGCCATCTGGTTGATGGGCGAAAGCTCGCTGTCCGTCACGCCGATGATGGTCGCGCCGCGATCGCTTGCGAAGTGGATGGTCTTGAGCGCAAGCTCGCTGTAGCGCGGGAAGCAGATACCGATGACCACATCGCCCGGCGAGACGCGGAAGAGCTGATCGAAGGTACCGGCCGCCCCGCCCTGCACGAGCACGACGTTTTCAAAAATGAGGCGGAAGTAGAAGTTCAGATACCCCGCGAGGAACGAGGAGGAACGGAAGCCCACGATGTAGATCTTCTTTGCGCCGATGATCGTGTCGACCACGCGCTCGAACTCCGTGCCATCGGTCTGGTCGATCGCCATGCGGATCTTCTCAATGTCACGCTGCAAGACGTTCGTGACGAGGTCAGAGCCGGCAAGCTCGCCGTCGGACGCCTGAATGCGCTGGATGCTCGTCAGCTTGCCGCGGATCATCTCCTGTAATGCCCGCTGCATGCTCGGATAGCCCTCGTAGCCGAGCTGGGTGGCAAAGCGCACCACGGTCGACTCGCTGACCTGTACGGTCTTGCCGAGCTTGCTGGCCGTCATGAACGCGGCCTTGTCGTAGTTTTCCAGGATGAAGCGCGCGATGAGCTTCTGTCCTTTGGAAAAGCTGCCCATGTTCTTTTCAATATTATGTAAAATATTCTTCGTCATACGATCGCCTCTGTCACTTTGATTTTGTAGCAAGGATTTCCTGCTCCGTCAGCTCGCGCCACTGCCCTACCGGCAGGTCGCCGAGCGTGAGCGTGTGCTCGCGCACGCGCTGCAAGCGCTTAACGTGCAGCGAGCAAGCTGCGCACATCCGCCGGATCTGGCGGTTTTTTCCTTCGTGGATGGTGATGGAAAGTAGGGCGGTATCCTGCCCGGCTGCCAGCACGCGCACCTGCGCGCGGCGGATGGGCTCGCCGTCGAGCATCGTCATCGCGGCAAGCTTTTTTTCGCACCCGCGCACCTCGCCCGCGACGCTCACGCGGTAGGTCTTGTCGACCTCAAAGCGCGGATGCAGCATCTGCTGCATCCATTCGCCGTCGTTCGTCAAAAGGAGCAGCCCCTCGGAATCGAGGTCCAGCCGCCCCACGGGATAGACCCGCGCGCCGCAGTCCTTCACAAGCTCGGCGACCGTGGGCCGCCCCTTCTCGTCTGAGAGCGTGCAGACGTATCCGCGCGGCTTATTGAGCATCAGATAGCGCTTTTGCTCCACGCGCGCGATCGGTACGCCGTCCACGGTGATCTCGTCGCGCGCACTGTCGGCCCGCTGCCCGATCATCGCTGTCTCGCCGTTGACGCGCACGCGCCCCTCGGCCATCCACTGCTCCGCCGTGCGGCGCGAGCAAAGCCCCGCCTCGGCGATGAGCTTTTGTATCCGTTCTTCTGCCAGAACGACCCCTCCCTACGCGGCGAAAAGGTTCCATAGCCGTTCCGCCAGCGGTGTTTTTTTCGTGTTTTTCTGCGCCTGCTTTTCGGGCACATCGACGTTCCCTGCGCTCACGAGCGCAACGCGCCCGACCTCCGTGCCGCCGCAGAGGATGATGAGCTCGCCGAGTGCCTGCCCCCGTTTTACGGGAAGGTCAAGCGTGTCCGGCAGTTCCGCGCGCACGCTGAGTTCCTCCCCTTCCAAAACGGGATAGAAAAAGCTTTCTTTCGCAACAGCCGTGACCGTCGCGCCGCCGCGCGCGATCTCCCCGCAGCGCTCGAAGCGCTTTACGGCGCATTCGCGCCTGCAAACGGAAAAGCCGTAGTCGTAGAGCGCGGTGTGATCCGCCCAGTCGCTGCCGTCGTTCAATGTGACGGCGATCAGGCGCATCCCGCCGCGTTCGGCGCAGGTGACGAGCGTTCGCCCCGCGTCGCCGGTGTAGCCGGTCTTGAGACCGATGCAGCCGGGATACTTTGCGAGCAGCTTATTGTGGTTGGTCATCGTGCGCGCGCCGACACGCGCCGTGCGCGTGGAAGCGATGCGCGTAAACGTCGGGTCGCGCATCGCATACGCCGCAAGGCGCGCCATATCGAGGGCACAGGAACGGTGCCCCGCTTCGTCCAGCCCGCTCGGGTTTGCAAAGGCTGTTCGCGTCATGCCGAGCATCTTTGCCTTTTCGTTCATCCATGCGACGAACTGCCTGCTGCCGCCTTCTCCGCCGCAGTGGTCGGCGATGCACTCTGCCGCGTCGTTCCCCGATGGGAGCATCAGCCCGTAGAGCAGCTCCTCCATCGTGAGCGTTTCCCCCTCGGCAAGATACATCGACGAGCCCTCGCGCAGATGAGCGCGCGCGACCGTGACCTGTTCTTCGAGCGCGCTGTGCTCCAGCGCCACAAGGCAGGTCATGATCTTTGTGGTGCTTGCGATGCTGCGCTCCTGCAATTCATTGCCCGATGCGATCACGCGCCCGCTCTCCGCCTCCATCAGAACGAACGAGGCGGCAGAAGTCTTGGGCGCAACAGCGAGACAAGTAATACTACTTGTCACAAAAAGTACCGCAAGAAACAATGAAACACCGGCGCGCAGCATCCGCGTCATAGGATCACTCCTTCAAAAAAGAATGTTCCTATTATGTCCCGGATCAGTAGATATCTTTCTCCTCGCGCTTTTTGTCCACGAAATTCTGCACGCGGTCAAGAACCTCCGGCACGAGGTCGAGCACACGGTCGACCGTTGCCGCCGCGGGAATGGCCACGGGCATCACGCGCGTCAGTCCGTCCTTGACGACGAGGAACGCCACGGGATCGACCTTGACGCCGGCGCCCGCGCCGCCGCCGAAACGGGTCGCCTCGGTCTTGCCATAGTCGCCGCCGCCCGCGCCGAAGCCGAAGCTCACGCGCGAAACAGGGATGACCGTCACGCCGTCGGGCGTGGTGATGGGCTCGCCGATGATGGTGTTGGAGTCGACCATTTCACGGATCTTATCCATCGTCGTGTCCATGAGGTCGTTGAGTGGCGTTTTCTTTTCGATGTTTTCCATGAGATACGTCCTTTCTTTTTTATGCAGTCAGTTTTTCATCCTGAGTTTCACTTTTTTGGGAGGTCTCCGCTGCGCTGTTTTCCGCCTTGTCGTATTTGTGCGCCTTGCGGAAGTGTCGATACCATTTGAGCAGCGGTGCAAACAGCGCGCAGGCGATGAAAAGCCCGTCCCACACGCGCATTGACAGCCCCACCGTTCCCTCCGCGCGCGTTTCCTTCGCGCTGTAGTCCATGCGCAGGTGCAGCGATGGATTGGGGATGCGGAAGAGGTCTTCAAGCTGCGGCATCACGCCCCACATCAGGGCGTTTGCATAGCCGTAACGCTGCGCGATGTCCGCCGGGTCCTCGCCGCCGAAGACGACAAGGATCTCGAAAGGATCGATGCAAAGGCGCTTGCAGGCGCGCCTCGCCGTCTCCCTGAGCGCGGCAAAGGCGACGTGAATCAGCTCTTTTTTCTCCGCGCGCGTCAGCTTTGGAAGCTTCCGGCGCTTCTTGCCGGTCTCCTCCGTTTTTTTCTCATCGGCAGCCTTTTTTCTGCCGTCCGGCGCGGACTTTTTTTCCTTCTCCGGCAGCAGCGTCATGCGGAAGGGGCCGACGAAGAGCGTCAGCTCTGTCTTTTCGCCAAAGCGCGCCAGTGCGCGCACGCGGACGGAAGCGATGAGCAGCAAAATCAGCAAAATGATGCCGATCACCTTCAGCGCAGTCAATCGACCACCTCCCTTTCCATATCTTCCCGGTTAACCGTCCTGCTCCGTCTCGCTCCCTTCGGCTTTCAGCACGCCGGGGTCGAGGATCGTGCCGTCCTCGCCCATGCGAAGCTGTCCGTCCGTTTCGATGCCCGGCATCTCGGGCAGTTCTTCGAGCGAGGAGAGATGAAAGTCGCGCAGGAATTTTTTTGTCGTGCGGTACAGCCTTGGCCGTCCCGGCACCTGCAAGCGCCCGCACTCTTCGATGAAGCCGCGCTCCAAAAGGAGGCCCACCGTGTACGAGCTGTCCACCCCGCGCACCTGATCGACATAAGCGCGCGTTGTGGGCTGGTAGTAAGCAACGATCGTCAGCACCTCCAGCGCGGGCTGGGAGAGGCGCGCAGTCTTGCGGATCTCAAATGCCTTGCGGATGAGGTCAGCATAGTCGGGCGACGAGCAGAGCTGATAGCAGTCCTCCATGCGGACAAGGCGGATGCCGCGCCGCTCGTAGGCGTAATGATCGCCAAGCTTTTGCAGCACCTGCTCCGCCGTCGGCCGGTCAAGGTCGAGCGCAAGGCAGATGCGCTCGATCGGAAGAGGCTCGCCCGCGGCGAAGAGGATCGCCTCCACCGCCGCCTCAACTTCGCGCAGGTCCAAAGATTCCAGAGTCATAGTATTCCTCGTTTTTCGTTATAAATTGATGTGCTCGGGTACATCCTCGCCGCACTCCACCGTGCAGTCAACGTCGGAACCGGCAAGATGGATGACCTTCTCGCGGCAAAGCTCCAGAACGGCGATAAACGTCGCCACGATCTCGCTGCGGCTGCGGCTGCCGCGAAAGAGCAACTGAAAGCGCGTCATGCCGAATTCCTTCAACCGGCGGAGGATCTCCTCGGCCTTGCCCTTGACGGGATACGGCTCGCGCCGCACGATCTCGCTCAGTGCCGCGCTCGGCGGCGCCGAGAGCTTTTCGCCGCGCTCAAAAACCGCCTGCATCGCAAGTACCAGGTCCGCCTTTTCGTGGCTGTATTCATAGACCTTTCCGCGCTGCATCGGCTCGGGGTCGCGCGTCGTGATGCTACAGCCGAATTCACCCATCGGCCCCAGCGTCTTCGTCAGGAGCTTGACGCGAAGGTAGGTGTCCTTTTGCGCGCGCTCTTTGAGCGATGCGATCAGCTCGTCCATCTCGCTTTGCGCCTGCTCATCCTCGAGCGAGAGGAGCATCCGCGTCTTGATGTACATCAGGTGCGCGGCCATCGTGATGAACTCGCTCGCCACTTCGAGGTCGAGCTGCTTGCGCTGCTCGAGATAGGCGAGGTACTGGTCCAGAATGAGCGCGATGGGAATATCCTGGATCTCTATTTTATTCTTTGACAGCAGGAAGAGGATGAGGTCGAGCGGGCCTTCGAAGTCCTGCAGCGTTTCCGCGCTGCGCTCGTGCACCACCCCTTCGAGCTTGAAAACAGGGTTATCCATTCATTTCATCTCAATACGATCAGATTTACAAGAAACGAGTACACCCGATAGATGCCCTCGCCGAGGATATTGTCCCCCACGCCGAGCCACACGAGCACAAAAAGCAGCGCCATGCCGTATTTTTCGTAGCGCATGAGCGTCATGTACGCGCGGTCGGGCAGGAAGGAAAAGAGTACCTTCGACCCGTCGAGCGGCGAGATGGGGATGAGGTTAAAAAGGCCGAGGCCGATGCTCATGTACGCCGTCATCAAAAGAAAGTCGAGCGCGCCGGCGCAAAGCGCGGTGTCGACATAATGCCCCAGCACGAGCCGCGCGGCAAAAAGCAGCAGCACTGAGAGCAGCAGGTTGGAAGCGGGGCCTGCCAGCGCCGTGAGTGCCATGCCCTGCTTGGGCTTTTTGAAGTAGCGCATGTCGACCGGCACGGGCTTTGCCCAGCCAAAGCCGACAAGCAGCATCGCGGCGAGGCCGAACCAGTCGATATGATGCAGCGGGTTCAGACTCAACCGCCGCTCGCGCTTGGCCGTCGGGTCGCCGAGAGCGTATGCCGCAAGACCGTGGCAGGTCTCATGCACCGTCAGACATAAAAAGACGCCGATCACGCGCAAAAGCGCATGGGCCAGCGAAGTCCAGTCGATCGACTGAGCAAGTTCCTGAAAGCTATTCACGCAATTTCTCCGTCGTCATTATGCAATTCATATTCCATTGCACGTTAGAATGCTTTTATTATATCAGCCGTGCAGCGCTATTACAAGCCGTTTTGCAATTTTTGCTGCATTTTGTTTTCTGAAATGCGAGGCGCTTTTTCAGATGAATTGCACAAATATAAGGAAGGAGCACCCCTGCCGCATGACAGGAGCGCTCCTTGCATCCTTCATCTTTACTTTTTGAGACGCTTGTCGCTCTTGACGGCAAGATATGTGCCGAGCGACTGGAAGATCTGCACCAGGATGATGAGCAGCACGACCGCTGCGAACATCACAAGGTACTTGTAGCGGTAGTAGCCGTAGTCGATGGCGATCTTGCCGAGGCCGCCGCCGCCGATGATACCGCTCATCGCCGAGTAGCCGAGGATGGTCGTCAGCGCGATGGTGAAGTTCTGCAAAAGCGAGGGGACGCTCTCAGGGATCATCACCTTGCAGATGATCTCCATGGGCGTTGCGCCCATGCTCTGCGCCGCCTCGATGATGTTGGGGTCCACCTCGCGAAGGCTTCCCTCAACGAGACGCGCAACGAAGGGGAACGCCGCCACCACGAGCGGAACGATGGTCGCGGTCGTGCCGACGGTCGTGCCGATGATGAGGCGCGAGAGCGGAAAAACCATGATCATTAAAATAAGGAAGGGAATGGATCGCAGGAGGTTGATGATGACATTCAAAATGCGCATCAGCGTCTTCGGCAGCGGCAGAACGCCGTCCTTCTCCCCCGCCACAAGCAGCACGCCCAGCGGAAGGCCGATGACGACGGCCAGCGCCGTTGAAAGGAGCGTCACATAAAAGGTCTCCCAGATCGCCTTGGGAAACTGCGTCTGCATGGCGGCAGAAAGCTCCGCAACGGACTGCGGAGAAAAGAGATTACTGTACATCGACGCTCGCCTCCTCTACCGAAAGATTTTCAATGCCCTTCAAAAATTCCATTGCCTGGTCGAACTGCGCGTTCGGCACGCCCAGCAGCATCCCGCCGTACACCTCTTCCGAGAGCTTCTGCGTCGTAGCGGAGATGACGGTCGCGTTGACGCCCTCCTCCGTTGCAAGACGGGCCACCAGCGGGATGGACGTTGTCTTCGCGCTGCGGAAGATGAGGCGGATGCGGCGCTGCTGCTGCGGGTCGGACACGTCGATATCCGCGCCGCGCGGGAAGACGAGGTGCCGCGCCGCTGCGGACTTGGGCGCGGAGAAGACGGCCGAAACAAGCCCCTCCTCCACCACCTCGCCGTCATCGAGGATGGCAACGTGGTTGCACACCTCCTTCACCACGCTCATCTGGTGCGTGATGATGACGACGGTGATGCCGAGCTTTTTGTTGATGTCACCGATCAGCTCGAGGATCTGGCGCGTGGTCTTTGGGTCGAGCGCGCTCGTCGCCTCGTCGCAGAGCAGGACCTTGGGGTTCGTTGCGAGCGCGCGGGCGATGGCGACGCGCTGCTGCTGGCCGCCGGAGAGCTGCGCGGGATAGGCCTTGGCCTTGTCCTTAAGTCCCACGATGTCGAGCAGCTCCAGTGCCCGCTGCTCGCGCCACTTCTTTTCTCCGCGCAGCCCGGAAAGCTCCATCGGAAAGCAGACGTTGTCGAGGCAGTTTCGCTGCATGAGCAGGTTGAAGCGCTGGAAGATCATCGTGATGTCATGCCGCGCCGCGCGAAGCTGCGCGGGCGACATGGTATCCAAACGCTTTCCGTTGACGATGACCTCGCCGGCGGTGGGACGCTCGAGCATATTGATGCAGCGCACGAGCGTGGATTTGCCCGCGCCGCTCATGCCGATGATGCCGTAAACGTCCCCGTCGGGAATCGTCAGGGAGACGTCCTTGAGCGCGTCCACCCTGCCCCCTGCGGTTTCAAAGGTCTTGCTTAAATGCTTCAGTTCGATCAAGGATGCTCCCTCCTTCCCGTTTTCTTTCTTACTTGGCGCTCAGCGCGTCCAGCGTGGTCTGCTTGCCGCCGTAGAGGCCCATGGGCTCGACGTGGATGGCGGCAACGGAGACGATGTGGGTGCCGTTTTCGGCGTTGAAGTCATCGAGGTAAGGGGTGTGCTGGAAGTAGTTGGCGTCCACGGTGCCGTCTTCCACCACGGTGTTGGGCACGACGTAGTCGTTGTAGGACTGGATGTCGAGGGTGATGTTCTTTTCGGCAAGGATGGTCTTGGCGACCTCGAGGATCTCAGCGTGCGGGGTCGGGGAAGCGGCGACGGAGATGGTCTC
>URCK01000007.1 GCA_900546295.1 uncultured Eubacteriales bacterium
ACAGCCGAAGCTATACCGTTCTCTCTTTCCTCACGATGTTTTCTTATCGGGAGCAACCTTCAGCAGCGCTCTTTTTGCTTCCAATAGGGAAGAGGAAGCCGGGGCATCGCCCCGGCTCCCTCATTTTCATTTTGCTTACAGGTAGAGATAACTGTACTTATCGCGCACGGTGAGGATGAGCGCCTCCAGCTCGACAGGGAGATCATTGTCGCAGGATGCCAGGTCATATTCCTTTACACCGTCCTCGTAGCGCAGGCGGATCATGTCGTCCTCCTCAAAGAGCACGCCGTAATTCTCACTCTCGTCCATGTCTTCTTTCGTCTGGAAGAGGGTGAATTTGTCGTGGCAGGGCTCGCTGGCATAGGGACAGAACTGCGTGCAGTTGCCGCACTCGTTGCACATCTTGTCGACGTGGACGATCTCGTGCGAGCCGTCGGCCATCTTGATGACGACGTTCGCGCGGTTGGGGCAGGAATCGACGCAGTTTTCGCATACGGTGGAGCATTGCAGGCAGCGCTCGCCGTCGCAGACGAATTTGCTCGCCATGGCGAGGATGCCCTTTTTGCTCTGCGCGTCGAACTCGGTCACGTCGGCCTCGGCGGGAATGTCGTAAACGTGTGGGTGACCGATGACGATCTCGGCAAAGCGCGCAGCGTCGGCAATGCCCTCGACCACGGTGGCGGGGCCGCGGTGCGCGTCGCCCGCGCAGTACACGCCGGGGATGTTCGTCTCGAACGCGGGACCCTTGCGCTCCATCTCAATGCCGTTTGCGGCCATCAGCTCAGCGTCGACCTGCTCGCCGACGGCGGAGATGACCATGTCGCAGGGGATGGTGAACTGCTCGCCGGACCTCACGGGGCTGCGGCGGCCACTTTCGTCCGGCTCGCCGAGGATCATCTTATCGCACAAGAGCTTACCGCGGCTCTGCTTGACGGGCGCGGCCAGCTCAACGAACTCCACGCCGTCCGCGATGGCGAGCTGTAATTCGTGTTCGTCGGCAGGCATGAACTTCTTCGTGCGGCGGTAGAGGATGGTCGCGTGCGCGCCCATTCGCTTTGCAACGCGCGCGGCGTCCATCGCGGTGTTGCCCGCGCCGACGACAACGACATTGCCGTGCAGGCAGGGCTTGACCTGCTTTTTCATCTTCTTCATCCACTCGATCACGCCCTGCACATTGCCCTCAATGTCGAGCTTGCCGGGCTTCCATGCGCCGGTGGCCATTAAGATGTGCGTGTAGCCCATCTTCTTGAGCTCACCGACGGAGGGGGCGGGCTTGCCAAGCTTCACTTCAACGCCGTAGCGCTCCATGAGCGCAATGTCCTTGTCGATGGCCTCGTCGCTGATGCGGAAGGCGGGGATGACATAGCGCGGCACGCCGCCGAGCTTGCGCTCGCGCTCAAAGATCGTGGTGGGCACACCCTCGCGGCCGAGGAAGTACGCCGCGGCGATACCGGTCGGGCCGCCGCCGACGATGGCGACCTTCTTGTCCTCGACCGGCTCGGGCATACGGAGCGACGCCATAAGCGCGCTGTAGCCCTTTTCCGCGGCAAGAAGCTTCGTCTCGCGGATGTGGACGGATTCCTCGTAGAAGTTGCGCGAGCACTTGCCCTGGCAGCGGTGCGCGCAGATGGTGCCGGTGATAAACGGCAGGGCGTTTTTCTCGGTGATGAGGCGGAGCGCTGGGCCGTAGAGTCCCTTGCGGCAGAGCTCAAGATATTCGGGAATGTCCTGCTCGATGGGGCAGCCGCCCTTGCAGGGCGCGGTAAAGCAGTCAAGCAGCGGCACCTGTTCATCTTTTTTGCGCGAGGGGAGCGGCTTGATGGCCTTGAGGTGGTGGAAGTCGTGCAGCGCGGAGGCGGCAAGGTCGGAGATCGCGGCGGGGTCGTTGCCGGCAAATGCGCGGTAGGGCATATCCTCGACCTTTTCGACCATCTGGTGCAGGCGGTTGTAGCCGCCGGGCTTCAAGATGGTGGTGGCGACGGTGATGGGCCAGATGCCCGCGGCAAAGAGCTTGTCGCAGTTGAAGTAATCCGCGCCGCCTGCGAACGAAATGCGCATCTTGCCGCCGAACTGACGGGAGATGCGATTGCACATCTCGATCGTCAGCGGGAAGAGGCTGCGGCCGGACATATACATTTCCTCATTGGGAAGCTCCCCGCGTGTCGTGTCGACAGGGAAGGTGTTGGAGAGCTTGAGACCGAACTCGAGACCCTGCTTGTCCGCGAGCTTTTGCAGCCGCTCGAACATCGGCACGGCGTCCTCCCACTGGAGGTCTTCGTTGAAGTGATGCTCGTCGAAAACGATGTAGTCATAGCCCATGGAATCGAGGATGCTGCGCGCGGTCACGTAGCCGAGGATGGTCGGGTTGCACTTGACAAAGGTGTGCAGGTGCTTTTCCTTGAGAAGATAGCTTGCGATGCGCTCGATCTCCTGCGGCGGGCAGCCGTGGAGCGTGGAGAGCGTAACGGATCGGGAAACGTTGGGGGAGATCGAGGCGATGAAGTCCTTTTCCTCGGGGAAGAGCTCGGTCAGGACTTTTTTGCATTCCTTGAACTGCGCGGTCTTGCCTGCGTCCATCATGTTGTTGATGTAGGTGTTGACCTTGCGGCCCTTGATGCCGTCCAAGTCATAGCCGACGGACATATTGAACACGAACCCGTCGGGATCGCCGAAGCCGTAGACCTTGCTCATGACCTTGAGCGCGCACCAGGCCTTGATGTACTCGTCCTGCGCCTGCTGTACGGTCAGCTCGGTCGACCACTCCTGATTGTAGCCCTCGTCAGCGGCGAGGATGCAGGGGCGGGGGACGCAGGCGGCAAGCTCCGCGCCGTCCATTTTCTGCACGGTCTTGACCTCAAAAAAGCGCGCACCGGCGGCGTAGGCCGCGATGATATTCTGCGCAAGCTGGCTGTTGGGGCCGGCGGCGGGGCCAAAGGGCGTTTCGATGCGCTCGCCGAAGATGGGCAGGCTCTTGCCGCTCGCGTGATAGTGCTTATGTACGCCGAACACATCGCCGCACTGCGCGTATTCGCTCGTCACCCAGTTCATCAAAGAGTCGAACGGGATGGGATACATTTTCTCAGACATGGGGATGCTCCTTTCTGTGTGCGATCAATATTCCTCGCCGTTGAGGGAGGTCCAGAGCTTCTTCGCGGCTTCGAGGATGTGGGCGTTTTCGGCTTCCTCGTCGATGCCGACAAGCTCGCGGTCGAGCATGAGCACCTTTCCGGCGGCGATGGTGGTTTGGCACTGGCGGCCCGTCATGCCGAAGATCATGTGCCCGTCGATGTTCGCGTCGGAAAACGGGGTAAAGGGCTTATAGTCCATCACGATGATGTCCGCCGCCGCGCCGCTCTTCAGCACGCCGAGCGTGTCGGGGAAGTATTTCTCGCCGATCTTTGCGTTGTTCTTGAAGAGCATGTCCGTCACCTCGCACCAGCCGACGTTCGGCAGGCAGTTCTGGCTGCGCTGGGAGCAGAGGGCGACCTTGAGGGACTCGAGCATATCGTTCGTGTAAGCGTCGGTGCCCATGCCGAGGAGGATGCCGCGCTTGTGGAGTTGGAGCACGGGGCAGATGCCGATGGCGTTGCCCATGTTGGATTCCGGATTGTTCACGACCATCGTGCCGGTCTCTTTGATGATCTCCATTTCGGCGGTGTTGACGTGGATGCAGTGGCCGAGGATGGTCTTGGGACCGAGAATGCCGTGATCCTGCAAGCGCTGCACGGGACGGCGGCCATAGTTCTGGAGGGAGTCGTACACGTCGTTCATGCCCTCGGAAACGTGGATGTGATAACCCGTGCGGCCGTTGTTGGCCTCGACCATGCGCTCAAAGGTCTTATCCGAAATGGTGAAGAGCGCGTGGCCGCCGAACATTGCCGCGAGCATCGGGTCCTTATTCTTTTCGCATTCGGTGATAAAATCGGCGTTCTCCTGAATGGCCTGTAAGCACTTCTCCTCGCCGTCGCGGTCGGAGACCTCGTAGCAGAGGCAGGAGCGAAGGCCCAGGCGCTTGCTCTCTTCCGCGATGGTGTGCAGCGAGCCGGAGATCTCACCGTAGGAGGCGTGATGGTCGAAAATGGTCGTCACGCCCTGCTTGATGGAGTCGATGTAAAGCGCGGCGGCAGAGGCGCGCGTGCCGTCCATCATCAGGTGGCGGTCGATGGCCCACCATGTGCCGTCAAGGACTTCGTAGAAGTTCGTCGGATTGTTGCCCTTGATGGAAAGGCCGCGGGCGAGGGCGGAGTAGATATGCGTGTGCGCGTTGATGAGCGCGGGCATGATGACGCCGCCCTTGGCGTCGATGATCTCGGCGCCGGGATACTTTGCGCGAAGCGCCGCCTCTTCGCCGACTTCGGCGATCTTCGTGCCCTCAAAGGCGACCGCGCCGTGCTCATAATAGCCCTGCGCGCTCTCGTCGCGGGTGATGAGCCGGCCGTTGGTGATAAGTTTCATATGCTTGCTCCTCCTTTTATCTTCTTGCCTTTTCCCTGCTGCGGGGGAAAGAAAAAAGCGCTCCTCACACAGACCCCGCCGCTGCCCAAAAGGGAAGCGACTGTACAGCCCGTGCGCGAAGCACTACGTTGCAGCTACCAAACAATAATTGAGTTACTATAAATATTTTACAGGAAACGGGAACAAAATGCACGTTTTTTCCGTCTCAGTTGATGTAGAAAATAAAATGAGAAATTTGTGCAATTCGCGGAAAATATAAAATTGCCCCGCAGCGGCCGTGTAAGCCCCGTCAAAACCTGCACCATTCTGGACAGGTGGGTCGTCTCTGTCCGGCTTTATTGCTTCCAACGTCCAGCCGCAGAAGGCAGCCGGGAGGCCTGCAAACCACCGGAGCGTACCGACGTCCCTTATGACGAAATGTGGGTTTAAAAAGAACTTATCACGCACCCCGCAGGGCAAATTCAGTTTACCGCGATGAGACGGAAAAATCCGTCGCAAGAGAGAAGAAACTTATTCCTCGTCGGAAAGGATCTGCTCCATGAAGAGGTCGTAGACCTTTTCAATCTCTTCCTCATCGTCGACGGTGACGAGGAATTCCTCGCCGTTTTCCATCTGGCTCTTGAGGATAACAAGACCGTATTCCTCTTCGTTTTCCTCTTCCTCGCTATCTTCTTCCATCACCGGGAAGAAAGCCATATAAGTCGTGCCGTTAAATTCCAGCGCATCGACATATTCAAGCTCTACATCGTTGCCCTCATCGTCTGTCAGCGTGACAAAATTGGGGCCGAACTCCTCACTCATGGGGGACACCTCCTGGTAGTTTGTGAGCGCATTATACCGCACTTCCTGCAAAAAATCAAGACAAGATGCGCACCTCTTGACAGGCGTGCTATACTATATTCTGTATTCTTATTGAAACCTGCAACCAACGTTATGCGCACAGCGCGCATATTCTCTAAGCAAAGGAGGAGGCGCTTTATGGAAGAAAACCGCGCAGAAAACCAGACGCCCCGAAGACAGTACACGCAGGCGAAAACGCATCAGGCGCACAAGAAGAAAAAAGGCGGCACGGCGAAAACGGTCATCGGCACCATTCTCGCCATCGGCCTTACCACCTGCCTGATGTTTTTCGCAATCTTCATGATCTATGTCCACACCTCGCTCGACCTTGATGTGGACATCTCGGCCTACACGCTCAAGCAGAGCTCGACGGTCTACTATCAGGACAAGACAAGCGGGGAGTGGGTAGAGCTGACGAAGCTGCACGGCGTGGAAAACCGCACGCTCGTGAGCATCGACGATATTCCCAAGCACGTGCAGGATGCGCTCATCTCCATTGAGGACGAGCGCTTTGAGAGCCACCACGGCGTGGACTGGAAGAGCACGGCGAAGGCCATTCTCGGCAAGCTCACCGGCACCTCGACGCGCGGCGGCTCGACGATCTCCCAGCAGGTCGTGAAGAACATGACCGGCGACAACGAGGTGACCATCAAGCGCAAGGTGAGGGAGATCTTCCGTGCGCTGCGCCTCGAGAAGAACTACTCGAAGGACGAAATTCTCGAGACGTACCTGAACCTCGTCTACTTCGGCAACGGCTGCAACGGTATTGAGGCCGCGGCGGAGGGCTACTTCGGCAAGACCGTTGGTGAGCTGAGCATCGCGGAGGCTGCGTCCATCGTCGGCATCACGCAGTTCCCCTATAAATATGATCCGTCGCGCGGCGACTGGTACCGAGAGCAGAATAAGGATCGCCAGCTCACGGTGCTCTACAAGATGCACGAGCTCGGCAAGATCAGCGACGAAGAGTATGAGCAGGCAAAGGTCGAGCCGCTCGTCTTCACATGGGACCCCGACTTTGTTCCCTCCGCCGGTATGGCGAGCCGGGCGGACACCGCGTCGAGCACGACATATGACTCCTACTTTGTCGAGCGTATGTTCAACGACATCGTTGCCGATATGCACGAGCAGCTTGGCTACAACGAAGAAACGGCAAAGGATATGCTCTACACCGGCGGCTACTCCATCTATTGTACGGTCGACCCCGAGGTGCAGTCCATCGTGGAGAGCGTCTATGCCGACCGCGGCAACTTAAACTACACCTCCTCCAAGGGCCAGCAGCTCCAGTCCGGCGCAACGATCATCGACAATACGACGGGCGACATCGTCGCCGTTGCGGGCCGCGTGGGCGAGCGCGAGGGCCGGTTCCTGCTCGACTATTCGACCGTTGTGCGTCAGTGCGGTTCTGCCATCAAGCCTTTGAGCGTTTATGCGCCCGCGCTGGACGCCGGCGTCATCACGCCCGCGAGCGTCATCGACGACTATCCCGTTGAAATGCTCGGCGGCAGCATCTGGCCGGTGAACGCCTACTCGGGCTATCGCGGCATTATGACGCTGCAAGACGCCATCCGCAATTCGTCCAACCCTACAGCAGTGCGCACGGCCATCAAGCTGACGCTGCCCGCGTCGTATGCGTTTATGACCGAAAACTTAAGCTTCACGACGCTGACGAACGACGATATGACCGCGGCGGGCGCGCTCGCGCTCGGCGGCCTTTCCAAGGGCGTTACCACGCGCGAGATGGCGGCGGCTTACGCCTCCTTCGCCCGCGGCGGTATCTACACAACGCCCCGCACCTACACCGAGGTGCGCGACCACAACGGCAATGTCATTCTGGAGAACAAGAGCGAATCTCACGTTGCGATGCAGGAAAGCACCGCCTACGCGATGAACGAGCTTCTCAAAAACGTTGTGCGCAACGGTACCGGTACGGGCGCGAACTTCTCGAACATGACCATCGCCGGTAAGACCGGTTCGACCAACAGCAACAACGACCGTTACTTTGTCGGCTATACGCCGTATTACACGGCGGCCGTCTGGGTCGGCTACGATACGCCGACGCGCATCGTGGCAAGCGGCAACCCCGCCGCCACGCTCTGGAAGACCTTTATGAGCAAGGTCCACGCAAACCTTCCCAACAAGGACTTCGACGTGGGCAGCGGCGATATGGTCAGCGTGACGGTCTGCACGCAGACGGGGCTTCTTGCCTCTGCCGGCTGCCCGTCGCAGACGGTGAAGGTCGCAAAGGATCATGCGCCCGCGCTCTCTTGCGACGCGCACATTTCCGTGACGATCTGCGCCGACTCCGGTATGCTCGCCTCGGACTACTGCCCGAACGTGGAGACGGCTTATGTGCTCGATCTGAGCCAGCCGAACGTCAGCGCGGGCTGGGGCTACAAGCGTGACCTGCTCACAACGCCTCTGAGTGCGGCGATGCAGGCGACGTATCAGGCGCAGCTTGCAGAGGGTCTCATCACGTCGATCCCTGCAGGCGAGCCGGTGCGCACGAACAGCGGCACGGTGCAGCTCTACAGTGACCTCATGTACAGCGGCATGTGCACGACGCACATCACGCCGCTTGAACCCACGACTGACCCGAATGCGCCGGATAACAGCAGCGAGAGCGGCGACAGCGGTGAAACAGGTGACAACGGCAGCACCGGCGGCGCCGTCGGCGAAAATGGAGATTTCCTCAACTGGCTGCTCGGCAACGGCGGTACAGGAAGACGATAAGAAAAGGAAGGGCGGCGAAAGCCGTCCTTCCTTTATACTGCAATGACTGTCAAGTGGTTTCACCTTCGTGCTTCCCTGCGACCTGCGAGAGCAGCAGAAGGAAGAAGGGAAAGAGGATCATCCCCGCAACGCCGAAGGTGCAGTAGCCGAGATACATCGCAAAGAGCGAGGCGACAGGCGGCAGGCCCGCCTGCGCGGAGATGAGCTTCGGCTCGAGCGTATTTCGCGTGACGAGCGTGCAGAGATGGAGCGCGAGCAGCACGATCGCCCGGGGCGGAAAGCCGAAAAGAAGCGTAAAGAGCGCCCACGGCAAAAGCGCCGTGCCCGTGCCGAAGACGGGCAGCGCGTCGAGCAGCGTGATGAGAAAGGCGAGCAGCAGCGCATAGCGTTGGCGCATGAGCAAAAAGCCGAGCAGCAGCTCGAAAAACGTCACGCACGAGAGCGCCGCCTGTGCGCGAAGCCACCGCGCGAGGGAATTTGTCGCGCCCGCGCGAAAGCGCCGGAATGCCGCAAGATATCTTGGCGGCAGTGTCCTTTTCAGCGCAGCGCGGAGCGCGGGATAGGACGCGGAGGTGAAGAAGATCGCAAGCACGCAGGTCGCAGCGGCGAGAAGGCATCCCGGCAGTGCCGATGCAGCCGCAGCGAGCGCGCTTACCGCCCGCGCGGACAGCGCGCGCAGCAGACTGTCCGCGTCGCTCACGGCGTGCAGGAGCTGCTCGCGCAGGAAGCTTTCGAGCCATGGCGAGCGCAGCGCGCCCGAGCGTTCCAATCGGGCGAGAAGCCCCTCCGCCGCTTCGGGCAGCGCATCAAAAAACACGGGCGCGGCGGAGAGCATCGCGCTCATCTGAGAGAGCAGCGTTGTCCACAGAAGGGACAATAGCCCCCCAAGAAGAAAAAGCAGCGTCAGCGTCAGAACGAGCGAAGAAAAGCCGCGCCGTAAGTGAAGTGTCCGCTGCCAGCGCAGCACGATCGGTTCGAGCAGCGAGGCGATAAGCGCTGCCAGGAGAAACGGCAGGCACCAGGGCAGAAGATAGCGGAACGAGAGATAAAAGATGCCGCCTGCCGCCGCAGCGGAGAGGGAAAGAAGCAGAAAACGGCGCAGTGTTTCCTCGCGCAAGCGATGCCACCTCCCAAGGAAAAAAGTAGTTGCATTCCGCAGGGCGGTATGCTAAAATTAGCACCAATTAAAGACAATTGGCCATATAGGAGAAACAAATATGATGCCAGCAACAAAGTTTTATATCGTCTCGGCCGACGCCCTGCCCGAGATCTTCATCAAGGTGGCCGAGGCCAAGCGGATGCTCCAGTCCGGCGAGGTGCGCACGGCGGGCGACGCCGCCCGCGCTGTCGGCATCAGCCGCAGCGCCTTCTATAAGTACCGCGACGCGGTGCGTCCCTTCAACGACATGAAGACGGGCCGCATCATCACGTTTTACGCCATGCTCAAGAACAATCCGGGCGTTTTGTCCAACGTCCTTTCTATTTTTGCCGAATCGGGCGCGAATATTCTTACGATCAACCAGAGCATTCCGACCAACGGCTGCGCAGCGGTGACGATCTCGGCGGAAACGTCGGAGATGCAGGAGTCGATCGAGGAGATGATGGCCACGGCCTCCGCGCTCGATGGCGTGGTTCGCTTCGACATTCTGGCGGCCTGAGACACCGCGTTTTGTCCTCCTTCATACGATGGATTGGCAGTTGCCGCAAGGGCGGCCTGCCGATCCATTTTTTTGTTGGAAGTGGTGCAAATGAGTCTGATCGTGCAGAAATTCGGCGGCAGCTCGGTGCGCGACACGGAACGTCTGCTGCGCATGGCACATATCGCAAAGGAACGCCGGGATGAGGGCTGCGACGTGGTCGTCGTCCTCTCGGCGCAGGGGGACACAACGGATACGCTGCTCGAAAAAGCACACGAGCTGACACACTCGCCCGATAAGCGCGAGCTGGACGCGCTGCTTGCCTCGGGCGAGCAGGTGAGCGCGGCGCTGGGGGCGCTGGCACTCAAAAAGCTGGGGGCGGACGCGATCTCGCTCAGCGCATGGCAGGTGCCCGTGCGCACGGACGGCGTGCATGGCGATGCACAGATCGAGACGGTCGGCACGGAGCGCATCCGGCGCGAGCTGAAAAAGGGGAGAATCGTGGTCGTGACGGGCTTTCAGGGCCTTGATGAGAAGGACGATATCACAACGCTCGGGCGCGGCGGCTCGGATACGAGCGCCGTGGCGCTCGCCGCGGCGCTTCACGCCGATGAGCTGATCATTTACACTGATGTGGACGGGATCTATTCCGCCGACCCGCGCCTCTGCCCCGATGCGCTGCGACGGGAGCGCATTTCGTATGACGATATGCTGCTGCTCGCGCAAAAGGGCGCACAGGTGCTGCATGAGCGCAGTGTGGCGCTCGCGCAGCAATACGCCGTGCCTATCGCCGTCAGATCATGCGGGGAAAAAAGCGCGGGCAGCCTCGTCTGCGAGGCGGGGGAGGAGTCGCCGGTCACCGGCGTGACGCAGCAAAAAAGCGGCAGAAGTCCGCTTGCGTCCATCTCGGCCGTCGGGCGCGCGCTGCCAGACAGCGCATATAAGAAAAAGGTCGTTTCCGCGTTGGAGGGCGGCGGCGTGCGCGTTTGCGCCGTTGTCACCGGCGAGCGGCTGATGAGCGTTTTTGTGCCGCGCGAGGACGCTGAGCGCGCCCTGCGCCTTGCGCACAGCGCGCTGATCGAGGGAAAGAAGACCTGAAAGGGAAAAAGCACCGGGGCAGATGCCCCGGTGCTTTCTGCGTATGTTCATTCCTCGGCGTAGCGCTTTTTCGCCTTTTCGATCTTCGTTTCGTAGCGATCCTCTTCAGAGAAGATGCAGCCGCAGTATTTCTGCATATAAAGACCCATCTCGCGCGCCTTGTTCTGCCCCTCGCGGAAGCCGGGGCGGAAGTCGCGGTAATAAAAGGGAACGCCGTACTTTTTGCCCATCGATTCGCCCACGGCCTTCAATAGCTCATGATCCTGATAGGGCGAGATGAGAAGCGACGAGGTGAAGGCGTCGTAGCCGTGGTCGGCGGCGTATTTGGCTGCCGTGCCGAGGCGGATCGTATAGCAGTGCGCGCAGCGATGATCGATGTCGGCGCTCACGGCGCGGACAAAGTCGCGCAGGCCGTAATCCTCTAAAATGTGCACCGCAAGGTGCTCCTTTTCGCCGTATTCCAGCAGCGTGCGGCGGCGCGCGTCGTATTCCGTCCACGGGTGGATGTTGGGGTTGAACCAGAGCGAGGCGGGCTCGATGCCCTCAGCGCGCAGCGTGTCCACGCAGTAGACCGAGCAGGGTGCGCAGCAGGAGTGAAGCAGCAGTTTATCCATGAAAAAAGACCGGCTTTCTATCGTTTCTTTTAGCCAGCATAGCACAGATGTGCAGTAAAGTCCATCGCAAAAGGAGGGAAACACTTAAATAAAGTATCGTTTACGATTTATACATTGACTATCGCCGCGCGGACGTAGTATAATAACACGATTATTATGAACTACTATGCCTTGCGGCGAAGGAGATACGATATGTGGATCGCAGACGGATGGAATGATTACGAACTGCTTGACTGCGGCGGCGGGGAAAAGCTGGAGCGCTGGGGCAAACAGACCCTTGTGCGCCCGGATCCGCAGGCGATCTGGGAGACGCCGCACACGAACCGCGGCTGGCGCAGCGCGCAGGGCCGCTACTACCGCTCGTCCTCGGGCGGCGGACACTGGGATAAGGACAAGCTCCCCGAATCCTGGCAGGTGAAGTACAAAGACCTCACCTTTCAGGTCAAGCCCATGAACTTCAAGCACACGGGCCTTTTCCCCGAGCAGGCCGTGAACTGGGACTTTGCGCGCGAGAAGATCGAAAACGCGGGCAGGCCCATCCGCGTGCTGAACCTCTTTGCCTACACCGGCGGCGCGACGGTCGCGTGCGCGGCGGCGGGCGCGCAGGTCTGCCATGTGGACGCGGCGAAGGGCATGGTCAACTGGGCGCGCGAGAACGCGCGCGTGAGCGGACTTGGCGAGGCACCCGTGCGCTGGATCATCGACGACTGCGCGAAGTTCGTCGAGCGTGAGATCCGCCGCGGCAAGACCTACGACGCCATCATCATGGACCCGCCGAGCTACGGCCGCGGTCCGGGGGGCGAGGTGTGGAAGCTCGAGGACAATCTCTATCCCTTCGTAAAGCTCTGCTCGCAGGTTTTGTCGGATAAGCCGCTGTTCGTCATCATCAACTCGTATACGACGGGGCTTGCTCCGTCCGTGCTCGGCTATATGCTGCACCTGCTGGTCGCGGAAAAGTACGGCGGCAAGGTCACATGGGACGAGCTGGGCCTTCCCGTGACGGAGACGGGGCTCGCGCTGCCCTGCGGCGCAACGGGCCGCTGGTTCAGCGAATAAACAAAAGGAAACGCACCAATATGGAAATGATAAAAACACAGGATCTCGCCTTCACCTATCCCGGCGCGGAAGGGGAGGGCAATACGCGCGCGCTGCGCGGCGTAGACGTGGAGATCGAGCGCGGCAGCTTTGTCGTGGTGCTGGGGCACAACGGCAGCGGCAAATCGACCCTTGCCAAGACCTTCAACGCAGTTCTTCTGCCGAGCGGCGGCAAGGTCTATGTTGAGGGCATGGACACGAGCAATGAAGAGCTCCTGCTCGAGATCCGCAGGCGCGTGGGCATGGTCTTCCAGAACCCCGACAACCAGATCGTCGCGAACGTCGTCGAGGAGGACGTCGCCTTCGCGCCCGAGAATCTTGGCGTGCCGAGCGAGGAGATCCGCAAGCGCGTGGACGACGCGCTCGAGGCGGTCGGCATGTCGCAGTATGTCAAGCACGCGCCGCATCTTCTCTCCGGCGGACAGAAGCAGCGCATCGCCATTGCGGGTGTGCTCGCGATGGAGCCTGAGTGCATCGTGCTCGATGAGGCGACCGCTATGCTCGACCCCGTGGGCCGGCGCGAGGTGCTCGCGGCGGTGGAAAAGCTCAACTACGAGCAGGGCATCACCGTGGTGCTCATTACCCACCATATGAACGAAGCCGAGCATGCCGACCGCGTGATCGTGATGAACGACGGCCTTGTCGTGATGGACGGCACGCCGCGCGAGGTCTTCACCCGCAAAAAGGAGCTTGAGGACATCGGCCTTGCCGTGCCCGACACGGTCTCTCTGCTCTTTTCCCTGCGCGAGGCCGGGATGGACGTGCCGACGGACGCGATCACCGTGAAAGAGTGCGCGGACGCCATCATGAAAAATTTTACCTAAGAGGACAGAACCTTGGAAGAGATCATTCGTGTAGAAAACCTGACGCACACCTACGGCGCGGGCACGCCCTTCTGCCGCAGTGCGGTGCAGGATATGTCGCTTGATATTTATCGCGGCGAATTCCTGGGCATCATCGGCCACACGGGCAGCGGCAAATCGACGCTGATCCAGCACTTGAACGGCCTTTTGAAGCCCACCTCCGGCCGCATTTTGCTCGGCGGGGTGGATATCTGGGCAGACCCCAAGAAGATCCGGGACGTCCGCTTCCGCGTGGGCCTTGTGTTCCAGTATCCGGAGTATCAGCTCTTTGAGGAAACGGTCTATCGCGATATCGCCTTCGGTCCGACGAATATGGGCCTGTCGAAAGACGAGATCGACCGCCGCGTGCGCGAGGCGGCGCGCTTTGCAGGCCTTTCCGAAGAGCTGCTGGAAAAGTCGCCCTTCGCCCTCTCCGGCGGACAGAAACGCCGCGTGGCCATCGCGGGCGTCATCGCGATGGAACCCGAGGTGCTCGTGCTCGACGAGCCGAGCGCTGGCCTTGACCCGCAGGGCAGAGAGAGCTTGCTTGCCAACATCCGCGAATTCCACCGCGAGCGCGGCACGACCGTCGTGCTCGTGAGCCACAGCATGGAGGAGATCGCGAAAAACGTCGACCGCATCGTTGTGCTGTCCGACAGCCATGTGCTCATGAGCGGTACGCCGCGCGAGGTCTTTGCCCGCGGCGACGAGCTGATGAGCGCGGGACTCGACGTGCCGCAGGTCACGCGCATCGCCATGGCGCTGCGCGAACGGGGACTTGCCATCTCGCCCGATGTTTACACGGTGGAGGAACTGAGCGCGGAGCTTGTCGCGCTGAAGAAGGGGGGCGGCAGGAAATGCTGAAGGATATCACGCTCGGACAGTATTTCCCGGGCGATACGCTCGCCCATAAGCTTGACCCGCGCACGAAGCTGCTCATCACGGTGCTCTACATCGTGGCGCTCTTCACCGCCAAGAGCTACCTTGCCTACGGCATCCTCGTTTTGACGCTCGTGATCGCCGTGCGCATCTCGCGCGTGAGCGTGAAGGCGCTCTTCAAGGGACTCAAGCCCGTTTTGTTCATCATCGCCTTCACAGCGGTGCTGAACCTCTTCTATACGCCCGGCAAGGAGATCTGGCATTTCTGGATCTTCCACATGACGCTCGAGGGCGTGCGCGCGGCCGTCACAATGATGCTGCGTATCACGCTTTTGATCATGGGCACGTTCCTGCTCACCTATACGACCTCGCCCATCCGCCTGACAGACGGTCTGGAGAGCCTGTTGAACCCCCTCAAGGCCATCAAGCTCCCCGTGCACGAGCTGGCGATGATGATGTCCATCGCGCTGCGCTTCATCCCCACGCTCATCGAGGAGACGGATAAGATCATGTCCGCGCAGAAGGCGCGCGGCGCCGACTTTGAGACCGGCAGCCTTATGCAGCGCGCCAAGGCGCTCGTGCCGCTGCTCGTGCCCCTCTTCGTCAGCGCCTTCCGCCGCGCCGACGAGCTGGCGACGGCCATGGAATGCCGCTGCTACCACGGCGGCGAGGGCCGCACGAAGCTCAACGTGCTGCGCTATCAGACGCGCGATTACCTTGTGCTCGGCTATTACGCAGCGCTGGTGGCGGTTGTCATCGTGCTGCGCTGAGAAAGGACGCTTTTATGCGAAACATTGCCCTCAAGCTCATGTATAACGGCAGCGCCTATCACGGCTGGCAGGTGCAGAAGACCGTTTCCAGCGTCTGCGAGACGATGGAAAAGGGACTTTCGAAGGTCTGCGGCGAGAGCGTCAAGCTCGTCGGCTGCGGCCGCACGGACGCCGGCGTGCACGCCGAGCGCTACATTGCGAATTTCCATACAAATTCCCGTATCCCGGTCGAGCGCCTGCCCTTTGCCGTGAACACGCACACGCCCGAGGATATCGTCGTGCGCGAGGCGCTCGAGGTGGCGGACGATTTCAACGCCATCCTCTCATGCAAAAAGAAAGAATACACCTACCGCATCTTTAACTCCCGCATCAAAAATCCGTTCTATGTCGACCGCGCCTACTTTTACCCCAAGCACCTTGATGAAGAGGTGATGGACCGCGCGGCGCGCGCCTTCGAAGGCACGCACGACTTCAAGGCCGTGCGCTCCGTCGGCACGGAGACGAAGACCACCGTGCGCACCGTGCACTACTGCCGCGTGTCGCGCTCGGGTGATCTTCTGGAGCTCAAGGTCTGCGCGGACGGATTTCTGTATAACATGGTACGGGCCATCACCGGCACCGTGCTCTACGCTGCCGAGGGCAAGCTCACGCCAGAGGACATTCCCGAGATCCTTGCCTCCGGCGACCGCTCGCTTGCAGGCCCCACCGTGCCGCCGGGCGGACTGTACATGACAAGACTATGGTATGAGGATGAACGACTCAATGACTGACCGCAGAGAGGAAGAGAATATCCGCGAGGAGATCCGCCGCTCGCAGACCGCGCCGCGCCGCGGCAAACGGGTGCTGACGGTCGTCCTTACGCTCGTGGTCGTGCTGGCAGTAGTCGTCGCCGCAGCATGGAAGGATCTGAGCAGCCTTGACAGCGTCCGCCGCCTGTTTTCCTACAACAAGGTGCAGCAGGACGAGCAGGGCAAGGCCGAGCTCTATTCCTTCAGCAACGACCGCAGCAATGTCTTCGCGCTGCTCGGCGACCATTTGATCGTCGCCTCGACGACGAACGTCTCCGTGCTTGGCAGCGACGGCAGCATCGTTTGCAGCGAGAATGTGAAGCTCACGACCCCGGCCATCGCCGTCGGCGGGCAGACCGCCGCGGTGTATGACATCGGCGGGCGGTCGCTGCTCGTCTTCTCCGCAAGCGGTCTCGTGCGCGACATGAGCAGCGACCTGAGCGGCGACATTCTGTCCGTCTCGCTCAACTCGTCTGACTATATGGCGCTCAATGCGGAAAAGAGCGGATACAAATCCGCCGTCACGATGTACGACGCCTCGGGCGAGAAGGTCCTCGCATTCAATTCCTCCGAGCGTTACGTCATCGACGCGACGGTGCTGCGCGACTGCAAGCACATGGCCGCCGTAACGCTCGGCGAATCGGGTGGCATCTTTGCCGACACGGTGAATATCTATTCCCTCGGCAGCGACAAGCCGACGGCGGTCAACACGCTCACAGGTTCGCTGCTCCTTTCGACCGGCAGTGTCGCGGGAACGCTTGCGTGCCTGACGGACGAGGGTCTCACGCTCTTTACGGCGGACGGCTCGCTCTCCGGCAGCTACCGCTATGAATATCCCTATCTTCGCGGGCAGAGCCTGAACGGCGAGAATTTTGCCGCGCTGCTCCTCGGCCGCTACCGCTCGGGCAGCACGATGAAGCTCGTCACCGCCGCGCAGGACGGTTCGACCCTTGCAAGCCTTGATACGACCGGCGAGGTGCTGTCCATGTCCGCCGCGGGCCGCTATATCGCAGTGCTCTACAGCGACAGTCTCGTGATCTACACCCCCCAGCTCGAGGAATACGCGCGGCTCGACGGCACGGAATACGCCCGATCCGTCCTGATGCGAGCGGACGGTACGGCGGTGCTCGTCGGCTCGTCTTCCGCCTGGCTTTATATTCCGTAATTTCTGCAAATCGCTAAAAATGTTACAATTTGGACCTTGAAGGAAACGTGAGAAACATGGATAATGGACTTATTGTTGATCTGATCTTTGCACTCGTGCTTGTGCTCGGCGTTGTGCTGGGCGCAAAGCGTGGGCTTTTCCGCAGCTTCATGGCACTCGCGGCCGTTCTGGTCGCGCTCATCGGCGCGTCGCTTTTGACCGACGCGCTCACAGGGCCCGTGACGGAGGCGCTGATGCCGCGCGCGGAAAAGAGCGTGCAGGAGTGGTTCGACGCCGCAGGGCGGTCGCCTTCGGGCGAAGCGCCCGAGCTGGAAGGCGCGGAGCCGCAGGACGAACAGCCGGGAGAAAGCGCCGATACGGCTTCGCCCGAACCGGAAAATGCGGACGACGCCTCGCCGCTCGCTGTGACGGGACTTCTCAAGAACCTGCTGCACTTCGACCTTGACGGCGCGGTGCGCAGATCGCTGCGCTCTGCCGCGCAGGAGGCGGCGCTCACCGCCGTGCGGACACTGCTTGGCAGCGTAGTGCGAACGGTCGTGTTTTTGCTGTGCTTTCTTGTGCTGTCGCTGCTGCTCCGCCTTGTGATAGCAGTCGTTGACAAGGTGTTAGGCTTGCCAGTGCTGAACACCCTCAACACCGCCGGCGGCGCTCTTTTCGGCCTTGTCGAGAGCGCGCTGCTGCTCTTTCTCGTCTGTGATCTTGCGCCGAAGCTCGGCTTTAAGACCTTCACCGCGTACGAAGGCACCTATCTCTTATCTTTTTTTATGAACCAAACCCCGCGCGGCATTCTGTCCGCGCTTTTACCCTGATTTTACCCCAAGGAGGACTTACCATGCAGCCGCAACTCTGTTCCAGATGTAAAAAGAATATCGCCGTCGTGTTTATCACCCGCCAGGAAAACGGGCAGAACGTGAACGAAGGCCTGTGCCTCAAGTGTGCCAAGAACCTCGGACTGCCGCAGGTGGACGAGATGATGCGCCGTATGGGCATCACCGACGAAGACCTCGACAACATCTCCAACGAGATGATGGGCGCCTTCGGCGGCGCGGAGAATCTCGAAGGACTGACCGACGCCGACGATCCCGCGGGCGATGACGAGGAGGACGGCAAGACCGCGACCTTCCCGTTCCTGAGCCGCTTTTTCGGCGGCAGCCCCGCCGCAAGCGACGCGCCCGCGGGCGACGCCGAGCAGACGCAGAGCCCGCGCAGCAGCAAGAAGGTCGAAAAGGGGAGCAAGCACAAGTTCCTTGATTCCTACTGCATCAACCTCTCCCAGCGCGCACGCGACGGTAAGCTCGACGCGGTCGTCGGCCGTGCGGAGGAGATCGAGCGTGTCATCCAGATTCTCAACCGCCGCCAGAAGAACAACCCCTGCCTCATCGGCGAACCGGGTGTCGGCAAGACCGCCATCGCCGAGGGGCTTGCCCAGCGCATCGTCGCAGGTGAAGTGCCCTTCAAGCTCAGAAGCAAAGAGGTCTATCTGCTTGACCTCACGGCGCTTGTCGCGGGCACGCAGTTCCGCGGCCAGTTTGAAAGCCGCATGAAAGGCCTCATCGAGGAGATCCGCAAGATGGGCAACGTCATCCTCGTCATCGACGAAGTGCACAACATCGTCGGCGCGGGCGATGCCGAGGGCAGCATGAACGCCGCCAACATCTTAAAGCCCGCCCTTTCCCGCGGCGAGATCCAGGTCATCGGCGCGACGACCTTCACCGAGTACCGCAAGCACATCGAAAAGGACACCGCGCTTGAGCGCCGCTTCCAGCCTGTCACGGTCAACGAGCCGAACATGGAGGATACGCTCAAGATCCTGAAGGGTATCGCCCACTACTATGAGCAGTACCACGGTGTCAAGATTCCAGAGGGTATCCTGCGTCAGGCTGTGCTGCTCTCCGAGCGCTACATCACCGACCGCTTCCTGCCCGATAAGGCCATCGACCTCATCGACGAGGCCTGCTCCGACCTCAACCTGCACGACAAGAACATCAACCGCCGTATGGAGCTGCGCCGCGAGATCGAGGATTACGACAAGGAGCGCGAACTGCTGCAGAGCGCGGAGGAGCCTGATTTTGAGCGCCTCGCCGAGCTCAAGAGCCTGACCATGAAGGCGCAGGCAGAGCTTGACGCGCTCTGCGCGCAGGGCGACCCGCAGCTTACGATGGACAATCTTGCCCGCGTGATCGAGCTGTGGACGAAGATCCCCGCCTCCCGCATCCGTGAGGACGAGTTCCGCCGTTTAAGCGAGCTCGACAAGCGCTTAAAGGAGCACATCGTCGGTCAGGACGAGGCCATCGAGGCCGTTTCCGCCGCCATCCGCCGCAACCGCGTAGGCATTTCGCCCAAGCACAAGCCCGTGAGCTTCATCTTTGTCGGCCCCACGGGCGTCGGCAAGACCGAGCTTGTCAAGCAGCTTGCGCAGGACCTCTTCAATTCGCCCGACGCGCTCATCCGCCTCGATATGTCGGAATTCATGGAAAAGCACTCGGTCTCCCGCATCGTCGGCTCGCCTCCGGGCTATGTCGGCTATGACGAGGCCGGGCAACTCACGGAAAAAATTCGCCGCAAGCCCTACGCTGTCATCCTCTTCGACGAGATCGAAAAGGCGCATCCCGACGTGATGAACGTCCTGCTGCAAATTCTCGACGACGGTGAGATCACCGACTCCCACGGCCGCAAGGTGAACTTTGAAAATACCGTCATCGTCATGACCTCCAACGCAGGCTCGGAGCGCAAGGAGGGCACCGTCGGCTTCGGCCACACGCTCAACGAGCAGAACCGCGACCGCGCGATGAAGGCGCTTGGCGAGTTCCTGCGTCCGGAATTCCTGAACCGCGTGGACGAGGTCATCTGCTTCAACCGTCTCGACGAGCAGAATTTTGCCGGCATTGCCCGTATCATGCTCTCTGAGCTGCAAAAGAGCCTCGAGGACAAGGGCCTGCACTTTACATGGGATGAAGCTGTTGAGGAGTATCTCGTTAAGAAGTCCTATTCCGCGACCTACGGTGCGCGCAACCTGCGCCGCACGATCCAGAAGGAGCTGGAGGACGAGATGGCAAGCCAGATCATCGATTCTTACGAGCATCCCGTCACGCAGCTGCACGCCGCGATGGAGGATGGCAAGCTCGTCGTCTGCAGTTTATAACAACAGGAGAGGGGAGAGACTATGTTCCATCTGTTCCGCAAGGACATTGAAAAGCACTGTGCCTACTGCAAGAGCGGCAGCGTCATCAACGACGCGCAGGTCGTCTGCTCCCGCCGTGGCATCGTCGACTCGGCCGACCACTGCCGCCATTTCTGCTACGATCCGCTCAAGCGTGTGCCGCCCCGTCCCGCCGCGCTGAACGACAAGTACACGTCCGAGGATTTTTCCCTGTAAGGCCGGGCAGCGCCCCGAACAATAAAGAAAGAAGAGGCAGAAGCCATGAACATCACTCAGGTCTACGCAGTCTATTTCAGCGCCACCGGCAACACCAGAAAGGTGACCACCACGCTTGCAAACGCATTGGCCGTCAGCTTTGACGTTCCGCTCGAGGTGCGTGATTTCACGCTCCCCGCCGCGCGCGAAGAAACCTATGATTTTGCCGAGGGTGACCTTGTCATCTTCGGTATGCCGACCTATGCGGGAAAGCTGCCGAATAAGCTGCTCGACTTTGTGAAGTCCGGCTTCCACGGAAACGGCGCGCTGGCCGTGCCGGTCGTGACGTTCGGCAACCGCAGCTTCGACAATTCCCTTGCAGAGCTCTGCGCCTGCCTCGAGGGGGATGGCTTCCACACCATCGGCGCGGGCGCCTTTGCCTGCCGCCACGCCTTTACCGACGCGCTGGCCGATGGCCGCCCCGACTCTGACGACATGGCGGAGCTTGCAAAGCTCGGCTCGGCGGTCGTGGGCCGCATCGTGAAGATGACGGACTTCCCCGCGCCTGTCACGGTCGACGGCGACGCGGACGCGCCCTATTACCGTCCGCTGGGACTTGACGGCGAGCCGAAGGTCTTCCTGAAGGCCAAGCCCAAGACCGACACGGAAAAGTGCACCCGCTGCGGCGTGTGCGCCTCCCTCTGCCCGATGGGCTCGATCAACCCCGACGATGTGACGGAGGTCGCAGGCATTTGCATCAAGTGTCACTCCTGCGTGCGCAACTGTCCGATGGGCGCGAAGTACTTCGACGACCCCGCCTTCCTCTCGCACCGCGCGATGCTCGAGCGCGACTATACGCGCAGGGCCGAGGATAAGATCTTCACGGAGTAAATCGATACGAAAAAAGGCTCTGCCCGGAACCTTCCGGGCAGAGCCTTTTTCTGCATTTCGTCAGAAGAGAGATAAAAATGTGCCGCGATAGAAAAAGAGAGACGCCGATGCCTCCGCGCGCATAGGCTATGGAGAAAGATCAATTTTGGGAGGGGTTTTATGAAGCCTGTCTATTGCTTTCTCGGCGCGAACAGCGGCGAGGGCTTCTATTCGCTCTACGATCAGCTCCTTGGCGGGCGGCTGGACGATCTTGTGATCCTCAAGGGCAGCGCTGGCTGCGGCAAATCGAGCTTCATGCGCCGCGTGGGGGAGGCAATGGAGCGCGCGGGCGAACGGGTCGTTTATGTCCGCTGCTCGGGCGACCCCGATTCGCTCGACGGCGCGATCTTTTTAGATCGCCGCGCGGCCATCGTGGATGGCACCGCGCCCCACGTGCTTGAGCCGCGCTACGCCGTCGCCTGCGAGCGCTATGTCGATCTGACGCGCTTTTGTGATGTGGACGCGGCGAAAGCGTGCCGCGCGGAGATCATCGCGCAAAGCGATGCGTACCGCGCGCATTACCGCAGCGCCTACCATGTCCTGCGCGCGATGGACGAGGTTGCGAGCGAACGCTGCACGGCGCTGCACGCGCAGATGGACGTTGCAAAGCTTCGCCGCCGCGCAAACGCCATCCTCGCCCGTGAGTTCCGGGGCAAAGGAGAGGGGAGCGGGCGCGTCGAGCACATTTTCCTCGGTGGGCTGACGCACAGGGGAGATCTCTGCTGCTTTGATACGGTGGAGACGCTCTGCCCGCGCATCTATGCGCTCTGCGACAGCGCGGGGCTGGGGGACGAACTGCTGCAAAGCGCCGCGCGCACGGCGCGGGAGAAGCACTTCGACGTCATCGCCTGCCTGAATCCTGACCGGCCGAGGGAATGGCAGCATCTGCTCATCCCTGAGCGCGGCCTTGCCTTCGTCACGACGAACGCGCGCATTCCCTATGAGGGAAAGCCCTACCGCCGCCTGCGGCTCGACGCGATGGCGGAGGAACGGCTCACGCGCACGCAGAAGGCAAAGCTGCGCTTCATGCGCCGCGTGGAAGCATCGCTGCGGGAGGAGGCTGTCGTGGCGCTCGCAAACGCCAAGCACGCACACGACGCGCTGGAGGCACTCTACCGTCCCTGTATGGACTTTTCAGGCGTGACAGCGCTCGCAGACGAAGAGATCGCAAGACGGATAAAGTGAATTTACTTTACAGAAAAAGCCGCCCGAAAGGGCGGCTTTTTCTTGCCTTGATTCGATTCGTTCAGTCGTCCAGATCCGCGCGGAAGTAGACCGTCTGATCGGGGAGCGAGAGGATGAGCGTATATTCGCTTTCCTGTTCGTCGCTTTCATCCGCGTATTTTGTGATGCTGACAACGGCCGTGCCGCTCTCACCGTCGAGCGAGAGATCATAAAGAGCGCTGTTTGTATCGCGCTGCGCGAGGGAATACGTTCCGCTCTGCGTGTTGCCGTCCGCGCCCATGACGCTCAGTGCGCCATCCTGCGCCGTGCAGCTGAGGGCGGGGAGGTCGATGGGATCGCCCGTGCTGTCAATGGCCTGCGTCGACGTCCAGTTGTGGCCTTCAATGGCCAGTGTATCGCTGCCATCCGCCTTGCCGCAGCCCGCAAGAAGAACGATGAGCAGCAGCGGCAGCAGAATCTTCCATTTACCTGTCATGTGGTTTTCCTTTCCAACGCTTAAATAGCAAGCCGGACAGTACGCCGACCCCCACGGCGAAGAGCGATACCGCACTCAAAAACAGCCATGTGGGGAATTTGCTTGCGACATAGATCGCGGTCAGGGTGTCGGCATAGCCGATGATCGCCTCGCAGTCAGAAACCGGACCTGTGGCGTAATTCATTCCCTCGGGAATGGGCGGCCCGGCGGTAAAATACTGCACGGCGCACCAGAGGAGCACCGGCACGCGCCGATGGTCAAAACCTTTGTGCGCGTGCGGCGTTCTTTTTCTGATACACCCGCAGCGGGCGGCGCGGGAGAAGTTCCCTCCGGCGTGCCGGTCAATTCCGCGAGCGGAACACCGAAAAAGCCCGAGAGCGCGAAGAGATTCGCCGTGCTCGGCAGCGACGAGCCGTCCTCCCACTTTGTTACGGCCTGCCGTGAGACCTCGAGTGCCTGCGCCAGCGCCTCCTGTGACAGCCCACGTTCCTTGCGAAGCGTGCGGATGCGCGCGCCGAGTTCGTTGTCCATGATCGTGCCTCCTTTGCCTTGATGGCGCTATCGTAGCAGTTTTTGGCGCAAAAGTCCACCAAGTATTCCGCTACTATCGGTAGCGAAAACGGAAAAAGCCGCCCGATGGGCGGCTTTTCGCGTGTTTACTTCTTGCGGCAGCTCAGCTCGCCGTTTTCGGCGTCGAGCACGAGCGTACTGCCCGCGGCGAGGTCGCCGCGCAAAATCTCCTTGGCGATGAGCGTCTCCGCCGCGCTCTGGAGATAGCGCTTGAGCGGACGCGCGCCGTAGATCGGGTCGAAGCCGCGCTCGATGATGAGGCTCTTGGCAGCATCCGTGACCTCGAGCTTGAGGGTCTTGTCGGCAAGGCGCTTCTTGAGGCCTTCCATCAGGATGTCGATGATGCCGCTGAGGTTTTCCTTCGTGAGCGGCTTGAACATGATGATCTCGTCGAGACGGTTCAAAAACTCCGGGCGGAACGCGCGGCGCAGCTCACCCATGACGGCGGCGCGGGCGTCTTCCGAAATGCTGCCGTCCGGCTGGATGCCGTCGAGCAGCTCGGAGGAGCCGAGGTTCGATGTCAGGATGATGATGGTGTTCTTAAAGTCCACCGTGCGGCCCTGCGAGTCGGTGATGCGGCCGTCGTCGAGAATTTGCAGCAGGATGTTGAAGACGTCGGGGTGCGCCTTTTCGACCTCGTCGAACAGCACCACGCTGTACGGCTTGCGGCGCACGGCCTCGGTGAGCTGGCCGCCCTCGTCGTAGCCGACGTATCCCGGAGGCGCGCCGATGAGACGCGAGACGGAGAACTTCTCCATGTACTCGGTCATATCGATGCGCACGAGGTTGTGTTCATCATCAAAGAGACAGTCGGCGAGGGACTTTGCAAGCTCCGTCTTGCCAACGCCCGTGGGGCCGAGGAAGAGGAAGCTGCCGATGGGGCGGTTCGGGTCCGCGATGCCTGCGCGCGAGCGCTGGATGGCCTCGGTGACGAGGCGCACCGCCTCGTCCTGACCAACAACGCGCTTGTGGATGATCTCGTCGAGGCGCAGCAGCTTTTCACGCTCACCCTCCATCAGACGGCTGACGGGAATGCCCGTCCACTTGCCGACGATGTCGGCGATCTCGTTTTCGGTCACAGTGTCGTGCACCATGGAATTCTCACCCGTGTGCTTTTCGGCCGCGGCCTCAGCGTCCTTGAGCTGCTTTTCAAGGGCGGGAAGGTCAGAGTACTTGAGCTTGGCGGCCTTTTCATATTCAAGGTTCGCCTGCGCGCGCTCGATCTCACCGTTCATCTGCTCGATCTTGGACTTTAGCTCCTTCACGCTGTCCACGCCGCTCTTTTCCGCCTCCCAGCGGGACTTCATGGCGTTGAACTGCTCCTTCTCGTCGGCAAGCTCGCGCTTGAGCTCCTCCAAGCGGTCGCGGGAGAGCTGGTCGTCCTCTTTCTTGAGGGCCATCTCTTCGATCTCCTGCTGCATGATCTTGCGGCGCAGGTCGTCAAGCTCTGCGGGCATGGAATCGATCTCCGTGCGGATCATCGCGCAGGCCTCATCGACAAGGTCGATGGCCTTGTCGGGCAGGAAACGGTCGGTGATATAGCGGTCGGAAAGCGTCGCGGCGGCGACGAGCGCATTGTCGTGGATGCGCACGCCGTGATAGATCTCATAGCGCTCCTTCAGGCCGCGCAGGATGGAAATGGTGTCCTCGACCGTCGGCTCATTGACCATAACGGGCTGGAAACGGCGCTCGAGGGCGGCGTCCTTTTCAATGTACTGGCGGTACTCGTCGAGCGTGGTCGCGCCGATGCAGTGCAGCTCGCCGCGGGCGAGCAGGGGCTTTAAGAGGTTGCCAGCGTCCATGCTGCCCTCGGTCTTGCCCGCGCCGACGATGGTGTGCAGCTCATCGATGAAGAGGATGATCTTGCCTTCGGACTTCTTGACCTCGTTCAAAACGGCCTTGAGCCTCTCTTCAAACTCGCCGCGGTACTTGGCGCCCGCGATGAGCGCGCCCATGTCGAGCGAGAAGATCGTGCGGTCTTTGAGACCTTCTGGCACATCGCCGCGCACGATACGCTGGGCAAGTCCCTCGGCGATGGCCGTCTTGCCGACGCCCGGCTCGCCGATGAGCACGGGGTTGTTCTTTGTCTTACGCGAGAGGATGCGGATGACGTTACGAATTTCCGCGTCACGGCCGATGACGGGGTCAAGCTCGTTCGTGCGCGCGCGCTCAACAAGGTCGGTGCCGTATTTCTTGAGCGCATCATAGGAATCCTCGGGATTGTCGCTCGTCACAGGGCCGGTCTTGACCTTGGCGAGCTCATCGGAGAAGCGGCTTCTCGTGATGCCGTGGTCAGCGAGGAGCTGACGCACGTTCTGCGAGCCCTCGGAGAAGATGGCGAGCATCAGATGCTCAACGGAGAGGTACTCGTCGTGCAGCTTTTCAGCGGTCTTTTCGGCGAGATTCAAAATCTTGCCGACCTCGGGCGAGGCATAGACCTCGCCGCTGCCGCCGGAGATGCGCGGGAGCTTGCGGATGAGGGTATCGACCTCGGAGAGAAGACCGTCGCAGTCGACGCCCATCTTGCCGAAGAGCGATCCGATCAATCCGCCGTCCTGATCGAGCAGGGCGTAGAGCAGATGCTCGCTTGTCACATACTGGTTGCCGTTTTCCTGCGCCATGCTCTGCGCGGTCTTGACGGCGTCCAAAGCCTTTTGCGTATATTTTTCAGCATTCATTCAAGTTCACCTCAAATTCGTGTTTTTTACAATGAAGTTGGTTTAGATGAGCAGCGCTCTGCCTCGCAGATCGCCGCGGTAGGCCATTTCCACGTCGTTCGCTGAGAGAGAGCCGTCGAGATAGCCCTTGAGCAGCCGGTCGAAGAGCTGCACATATGTGCTGATCGCGCCTGCCACATCGTCGGCAGTCAAAGATTTGCCGCGCGGCATGGCGAGCGGACGGACAAAGCGCCCATCGTAGAGCGAGCAGGCGATGGAGCTGCCGAGCAGCGGGGCGAGGCACTTGTCCTCGATCTGCACCCACAGCCGGAAGAAGTTCGTCATCGCAGCAATGAGCGAGGCTGACTGCGTGCGAAAGACGATGTTCAGTGTGCCCATCGTCCATTCGTTGCCGCTGCCGAGGTCGACTTCGTATTTGACCGTCGGGCGGTACTTATACGAAAGGCTCGACTTGAGCGACATCGTGGACGAGCCGGGGGCAAAAAACGGCACCAGCTCGCGCGTGGGCGTCATCAACTCTTCGATGGCTTCAAAGATGTCGTTCCAGCGGCGCTCGGGCGTCGGCACGGAAACATATTCGGCAAGGATGCGGTTCACGAGTGCCGAGCGGTTCGTGCCCATGCGGTGTGCCAGCGCGTCGACCTCGCGCACCACCTCGTCCGACAGGGTCAGACTGTACAGGTTCTTTTTCATTCTGCGCCTCCTTGGTTCCTTTTCTTTCTGATCGCATCATAGCACACTCACAAAAATTGTCAATAGATTTATATAAATAATCTTACGAGTTATGTTCGAATTTACACGGAGTTCATAATCGCAAAATGACGAAAGCCGCAGCAATACTTGCTGCGGCTTTTGTCTTGTAAAATGAGAGAGATGAGAGAGTCGGAAGAATCTTTTTTACAGCAGGCCCTGCAGCAGGATGATGACGATCAGGATCGGCAGCACCCACTGGAAATAGGGCTTGAGCTTGGGCGAGATCTTGATGCCATCGCCCTTGTTGACCTCGGCAAGGTACTTGTCGAAGCCCCAGCCCCATCTGGTGACGCAGAAGAGGAGGTAGACAAGAGAGCCGATGGGCAGCAGGAGGTTGCTCACGAGGAAGTCCTCGCTGTCGAGCACGTCCTTGCCGGGGATGGGGTGGAAGTCGCTCCAGATGTTGTAGCCGAAGACGCAGGGGAGGCTCAAAAGCGCGATGAGCACGCAGTTGATGAGCACTGCCTTTTTGCGGTCCCAGCCAAAGGTATCCATGCAGATGGCGAGGATGTTTTCAAAGACCGCCAGCACCGTCGACATGCTGGCGAAGATCATGAAAAGGAAGAAGAGCATGCCCCAGAAGCGGCCGCCCGACATGTTGACAAACACCTGCGGCAGCGTGATGAAGAGGAGCGACGGGCCGTTGTCGGGCGCGACACCATAGGAAAAGCACGCGGGGAAGATGATCGTGCCGGCCATGAGCGCAACGAAGGTATCGAGCGCGCAGATGCGGATGGACTCACCGGCAAGCGTGTGATCGTCGGACATGTAGCTGCCGAAGATCTCCATCGCCGCAATGCCGAGCGAGAGGGTGAAGAAGGCCTGATTCATCGCGTCGGTGATGAGGCTGCGCAGGCCGTTTTCACGGATGGAATCAAGCGAGGGAAGCAGGTAGAACTTCATGCCCTCCGCCGCGCCGGAGAGCGTCAGGCTGTGACCGGCGAGAATGAGGATGAGCGCGAGCAGCGCGAGCATCATGACCTTGGAGACGCGCTCAAGCCCCTTTTGCAGGCCGCGGCTGCAAACGATGAAGCCGATGATGACGATGGCGACGGCCAGACCGCCCATTTCCGTGGGATTTGACAGCAGCTCGCCGAATACGGCGGAGGCGTCCTCCGCGGGCATCCCGGCGTAGAACTTGCCGGTCAGAAAGCGGTAGAAGTAGCTCACCATCCAGCCGGAAACGGTCGTATAGTACATCATCAGAAGATAGCAGCCGATCAGGCAGAACCAGCCGTGGATGTGCCACTTGGCGCGGGGCTTTTCCAGCGTTTTATAGGAGAGGATAGCGCTCTTGCGGCTCGCCCGTCCGACGGCAAGCTCCATCGTCAGCACGGGAACGCCCATGATGAGCAGGCACAGGATGTAGAAGAGAACAAAATAACCGCCGCCGTTTTTGCCTGTCACATAGGGGAAGCGCCAGACGTTGCCGATACCGATGGCACAGCCGGCGCTGACGAGCAGAAAGCCCAGCCGGGAGCGGAAGGATTCGCGTTTCATGATAGATACCTCGCTTATGAAATATGAATGAGAGATGAACGTTGCGCTTATCTTACCGCAGGAAACGACGCTTTACAAGACCGATTCCTTGATGATATAATAAGTAAAACTTATGTTATGGGGGCGTGCATGAATCGAAATCAGCTGAGATATTTTGTCGCCGCGGCGGAGCACCGCAGCTTCACAAAGGCGGCGGAGCAGTATTACATCTCGCAGACCGCCGTGACACAGCAGATCCATCTGCTGGAGGAGACGCTTGGCTGCGAGCTGTTCGACCGCAGCACCCGCCCTGTGAGCCTGACGAGCGCGGGGCGATCCTTCCTTCTGGACGCAAAGGCAATCTTAGAGCGCATGAGCAGCGCGCAGGAGCGCGTGCACGACGCGGCAACGGGCCTGACCGGCACGCTGCGCGTAGGCTATGTGCGCGGTTACGAGCGCAGCGACCTCTCGGTGCTGATGCGCCACTTTCACCAGAAGAACAGCAACGTGCTCATTTCCTTCTACCGCTGCTCGACGGACGTGCTGGCCGCGGGACTGCTGCATCAGGAGTATGACATCATCTTCACATGGGACTCGACGAACCTGCGCACGCAGGAGGGCGTCGCGTTCCGAACGGTCGAAAAGGCGCGGCTCGTCGTCGCGCTCTACGCGGGCCACCGGCTTGCGCAGCGCCGCCAGATCACGCGCAGGGAGCTGCGCGGGGAGAATATCTTATATATGTCACCGGACGCCGCGCCCGACTCTTACGGCGACGCTTTTTTCATGCAGCGCTATGTCGAGGCGGGCTACAAGCCGAACATCCTCTTTCGCTCGGCGGATACCGAGAGCATCCTGATGATGGTCGCGGCGGAGGAGGGCGTCTCGCTTCTGCCCGATTACTGCACCGACCGGCTCTACAACGCCGACAACCTCGTTTTCGTCCCACTCGTTGGCGAGGGGGAGGAGGAAGAGATCATCGCAGCATGGCAGACCGGCAATCCCAACCCCGCGCTGGGACGGTTTCTCGCCGAGCTTCGCGAAACGACGCCGCCTTATTGACAGGCGGCGCACTTTTTGTATTTTAGCAGCAGCCATTGAGAAAATGAATTAGAAAAATGCAGAGAAATGAAAAAAACGATTGGATGAAAGGGAGGCCCCGGTGTTATCATTGATACGATATGCGAGTTAAAAAAGGAGCACTGCTATGATCACGATGGGCATTGATTCCGGCTCTGCCATGACCAAGGCGGCGCTGTTTGACGGGGAGGCGGTCATCGCCTGCCGCATGGAGCCGAGCGGCACCAACCCCGGCCGGGTCATGCGCCGGCTGTATGAGGAGATGAAGACGGAGGACACCGCCTTTGTCGTCGCCACCGGCTACGGGCGCGAGCTGCTGGATGAGGCGGACAAGGTCATCACCGAGATCACCTGCCACGGCGCGGGCGCGGCCTTCCTCTGTCCCGGCTGCGATACGGTCATCGATATCGGCGGACAGGACAGCAAGGTGATCCTGCTCAACGAGGCGGGGCAGGTCTGCGACTTTCTGATGAACGACAAATGCGCGGCCGGCACAGGCCGCTTTCTGGAAATGACGATGGCGCGCGTCGGCAGCGATATTGCCCGGCTCGATGAATTTGTTGCGTATGCCTCGCCCGTGACCATCAACAGCATGTGCGCCGTCTTTGCCGAGAGCGAGATCATCGGCCTTCTTGCGCAGGAAACGCCGCCGGGCGATATCGTCCTTGGCTGCATCCACTCCATCTGCCGCCGCACGGCGGTCTTCGCGCAAAAGCTCGCGCCGCAGAAGCCGCGCGTCTTCTTCTCCGGCGGTCTCGCCCGGTCGGAGATGATCCGCGCCTCGCTTGCGCAGTATCTCGGCACGCAGGACGTGCAGACCCATCCGCTCAGCCAGTACAACGGCGCCATCGGCGCGGCAGTGCTCGGCTACCGCAGGGCAAGCAGAGCATAGCATTCAGATCAATAAAATGAGAAAGGATGACATTTCACCATGGTAGAACTCAAAAAGGATTTACCGGCGATCTTTGAGGAATTCGCGGACCAGCGCCGCACTTCCTTTCTGACCGTCAAGAAGCTCAAGGACGAGGGAACGCCGATCATCGGCGTATTCTGCACCTATCTTCCCCGAGAGATCGCCAACGCGATGGGCGCTGCCGTGGTGGGCTTGTGCTCGGTCTCGGATGAGACGATCCCCGACGCGGAAAAGGACCTGCCGCGCAATCTCTGCCCGCTCATCAAGTCGAGCTACGGCTTTGCCAAGACCGATAAGTGTCCTTATTTCTTCTTCTCCGATCTCGTCGTCGGCGAAACGACCTGCGACGGTAAAAAGAAGATGTACGAGCTGCTTTCCTCGTTCAAGCCCGTCTACGTTCTGGAGCTGCCCAACCGCCAGTCGGAGGAGGGCGTCGCAATGTACCGCCGCGAGATCATCCGCTTCAAGGAAAAGCTCGAGCAGCAGTTTGAAACGAGCATCACCGAGGAGGCCATCCGCGCTCAGATCCACCTGCGCAACGAGCTGACAAAGGCGCTGGTGCGCCTGCAGTACCTGATGGCGAACGACCCCGCGCCCGTCAGCGGCCTGGATATCGTCAACACCGTTTACGGCAGCGGCTTCAACATGGATATCGAGTCTCTGCCCGGCCGCATCAACGAGATGGCCGATATGATCGAATCGGACTATGCCGCCGGGAAGAACGTGGGCAAAAAGCCCCGTATCCTCGTCACCGGCTCGCCCTCCGGCGGTGCGGCGCTCAAGGTCATCCGCGCCATCGAGGACAGCGGTGCGGTCGTCGTCGCGTTTGAAAATTGCAGCGGCCTTAAGCCGCTGCTGCTGACCGACGAGGAAAATCCCGACGTTTACGACGCGCTTGCGCGCCGCTATATGGACATCGGCTGCTCGTGCATGTCGCCCAACCCCAACCGCCTCGCGCTGCTCGAGCGGCTGATCGACGAGTTCAAGGTCGACGGCGTGGTTGATATTGTTTTGCAGGCCTGTCACACCTACAATGTGGAGACGAGCCTTGTCGGTAAGCTTGTCAAGGAAAAGAAGGGCATCTCCTATGCTGTGGTCGAAACGGACTACTCTCAGGCCGATGTCGGCCAGCTCAAGACCCGCATGGCCGCGTTCATCGAAATGCTCTGAGCTAAAGATGCAGCAAAGACCGCCTGCGCGCTGAAAAAAGCGCGGGAAGGGCTGCTGCAAGATGGCTGCTTTTATGAAAAAAGGCATGTCCCCCGGGCGCTTTCTGCGCCGGAAGGGACATGCCTTCGTTTATTTGGGATTCGATCGCTTCAATGCGGGGCGGCGATTTGCCTCCGATGGATCAGTTCAGGAAGTCCTTGAGCTTCTTGCTGCGGCTGGGGTGACGGAGCTTGCGCAGCGCCTTGGCCTCGATCTGGCGGATGCGCTCGCGCGTGACGTTGAACTCCTTGCCGACCTCCTCAAGCGTGCGGGGACGGCCGTCCTCAATGCCGAAGCGCAGCTTCAAGACCTTTTCCTCGCGCGGGGTGAGGGTGGAGAGCACGTCGACGAGCTGCTCCTGCAAAAGCGTGAAGGATGCAGCCTCGCTCGGCTCGCTCGCGCCCTCGTCGGGGATGAAGTCGCCAAGGTGGCTGTCCTCCTCCTCGCCGATCGGCGTTTCAAGGGAGACCGGCTCCTGCGCGATCTTCAGGATCTCACGCACCTTGTCGACGGGCATATCCATCTCGGCGGCGATCTCCTCGGGGGAAGGGTCGTGGCCCAGCTCCTGCAAAAGCTGGCGGGAGACGCGGATGACCTTGTTGATCGTTTCGACCATGTGCACGGGGATGCGGATGGTGCGCGCCTGATCGGCGATGGCGCGGGTGATGGCCTGACGGATCCACCACGTTGCATAGGTCGAGAACTTGTAGCCCTTGGTGTAGTCGAACTTCTCAACGGCCTTGATAAGGCCCAGGTTGCCCTCCTGAATGAGATCGAGGAAGAGCATGCCGCGGCCGACATAGCGCTTGGCGATGGATACGACAAGACGCAGGTTCGCCTCGGCAAGACGCTGCTTGGAGCGTTCGCCCTTCTTCACGGCGGTCTTGAGCGCCTTGAGTTCTTCGGCACTCAGCTCGGTGCCGTTTTTCTCGGCCTCGTCGAGCTTCTGCTGCGCCTCGACGCCGGCGGACATGGCGGTGGCAAGCGAGATCTCCTCGTCCGCCGACAGCAGCGAGACCTTGCCGATCTCCTTGAGGTACATGCGCACGGGGTCGTCGGTCGAGAAGCTGTCGACCAGCTCGTTCGGGTCGACAAGCTCCTCTTCTTCGATCTCGGCAATCTCCTCCATCGGCGGCTCCATGTCGTCGATGCTGCTGTCGATGGCCTCGGCGGTGCCGATGTCGACGCCGAGCGTTTCGAGCGAGTCGTAGATCTGGTCGAGCTGCTCGCTCTCGAGATTCATCTCATCAAGCGTCTCCATGAGGTCGGCGGAGCTGAGCTTGCCCTTGGCCTTGCCCTTGGCGAAGATGTCCATCAGCTTTTCGTTGCCCTGCAGCAGCGCCGCGGCGGGCAGGGAGGCGACCAGCTTTTCATCCAGCGGCGGGAACTTCTCGGCGGGCTTCTCCGGCTGTGCGGCCTCTTCGGCGGCTTTCTTTGCCGCGGCGGCCTTTTTCGCCTTCTTCGGCAGCTTGATCTCCTCAAAATCCGCCTCGGCGAGCAGTGCGTTGGCCTGCTCCTCCAGCTCTCTGCTGGTCAACTGTTTATCTTCCATGGTTGCTTTCCTCCGTTACCCTTATATTTGTTCTTTTCCATGGCGGCGGCAAGGGGGTCTTCGTCTGCCGCCGCACGTTTGCGTGCCTGCTCCAGGATGATGGCACTGTAATCCCGCAGCGCCTGCGCGCCGTTTTTGACCGACTCGGGCTTTTGCAGGATGCCGATCAGGTGGTTGATCTCCTCCTGCGTGAAAAACTCTGCGAGCGCGGGAATATTGGTCTGCCCTGTGCGCGAGAGCTGCTCGCGCAGGGCGGTAAACAATCTGCCGAGCAGGGGAGAGGAGAAGTCCTCTTCCCGGATGGGCGGATCGTCGCCAAAGAGAGAATCGTCCAGCGTGAGCAATCGCAGCACGCCTTCCTCGGCGAGCGCAGAGCGCAGGTCCGTATAGCGGATGGAGCGCTCGCGCGGCTGCGCGGCTGTTGCGGGATTGAGGTCCCGCCGCTCCTGCTCGCGCCTTTCCTTATAATGTGCGCGTTTTCGCGCGCGCTCGACCTCAAGCTTCATCGCTTCGGCCGTGATGCCGGCGGCCTCGGCGGCGCGCATCGTGTAAATTTCGCGCTCGACGGCGTTCGGCACGGCGGCAAGCAGCGCGGCGGCGGCTTCACCGTAGCCGATGCGCCCCTCGTCGCTCTTGAGGTCGAATTTCGATTTAAGCTGCGCCATGCGGAAGTCCATCCCGCTCTCACTTCCAGAGAGCAGGTGCTCAAAGGCGTCGCGCCCCTGAAACTTGATGAAATCGTCCGCGTCCTGCTTGATGTACTGCCCGTCCACGAGGCGCTTTGGAAGCTCGAGCACCTTGACCTGAAAGTCGGTGTTGTTCAGGAGCGTCAGCGCCTTCTGCGTGGCGATCTTGCCCGCGTCGTCGTTGTCGTAGCAGAGCACAAGCTCCTTCGTGTAGCGGCTGAGAAGCTGCAACTGCTCGCTCGTGAGTGCCGTGCCCATCGAGGCGCAGGCATTGTCAAATCCTGCCTGATGGAGCATCACCACGTCGATGTTGCCCTCGACTAAAATAATGTTGCTGCGCTTGCTCTTTTTGGCAAGGTTCAGCCCGTACAGCACGCGCCGCTTGCTGTAAACGATCGTCTCGGGTGTATTCATGTACTTTGCACCGGGGTCATCCTTGCTGATGATGCGCCCGCCGAAGCCCAGTACGTCGCCGCGCACGTCGATGATGGGAAAGATGAGGCGCTTTCGGAACTTGTCGTACAGTCCGCCATTTTTCCCTCGAATCGAAAGACCGGAGGCGAGCAGTTCGCCGTCGCCGTAGCCCTTTTTGCGCATCGCGTCGGTGAGCAGTGTCCATTCGTCCGCCGCCGCGCCGAGGCCGAAGTTCGTCGCGTTGCGCGGCGTGATGCGGCGGTTTCTCATGTACTCGAGCACGATCTCGCCCTTTGGCGAGTGGAGCAGGTCGTAGTAAAAGCGCGCCGCGTCGCGGTTGAGCGACAGAATGCGCGAGCGAAGACGGCTTTCTTCGCTGTGTTCCTCCTCCGGCACGGTCATATTCACGCGCTTTGCGAGGAAGCGCACCGCATCGGGGAAGGAAAGGTGCTCCTCCTCCATGATGAAGTTGATGACGCCGCCGCCCTTTTTGCAGCCGAAGCAATAGTAGATCTGCTTGTCGGGCGAGACGGAGAACGAGCCGGTCTTTTCGTTGTGGAAGGGGCAGAGGCCGAAGTAGTTCGCGCCCTTTTTCGTCAGCGAGACATAGTTGCTGACAACGTCGACAATATCGTTTCTGGCGATGAGCTCGTCCAGAAATTGCCGGTCAAAGGCCATGGCGTCCTCCTTTCTCCGCAGCGATCGGCAGTGTGCCGATCTTGACAGAAGTATATATACGCCGGAAAAGCATGATTTCCTTCTTTTTGCGCAAAATTTTTTGAAAAACTTTTTTGCCGGGTGAAAAGGCCTTTGGTTTGACAGCCCTGCGCCCGCCGCGCTATAATGGATCAGGACATCAAAACGCAGGGGAGGGGCGAACAATGGATATTCAGCTGTATATGCTCGCGCCCGTGCGGCCGCTGTCCGATGGGGAGGCGAACGCATTGCTTGCGCGCCTTCCGGATGCGCTGCGCGAGCGGCTTGCTGGTCAAAAAGGGGGAAAGCGGGATGCGTCCCTCTGCGCCTATGAGATGCTGCGCCGCGCCATGCAAGATCATTTCGGCTGGGAAGCGCTGCCCGAGATATCCTTCGGCGCGCACGGAAAGCCGTATTTTCCGTCATGTTCCGACGCTTTTTTCAGCCTGAGCCATTCGCGCGGCGCGGTGCTGCTGGCAGTCCACGACCACAGCGTCGGCGTGGACATTGAGCGCCTTCGCCCCGTGAGCGAGCGGATGCGCACGCGCTTTCACGCATCGGATGAGGCTGCGTTCTGGCAGGATTGGGTGCAGCGGGAAAGCTGCTGCAAGCGCCGCGGCATCAGCGCCGTCGCCCTGCGCGGCGGGGAAGTGCCGGCGGTTCCCGATGAGCGTATTTTTGCCTTTTCGCCCCTTCACAATTATGTCGCGGGTGTCTGCACCGCTTCCGGCGAAAAGGCTGGCAAGCTTGTGCGCCTTACAGTGGAAGAGCTCATATAAAAGGTTCCGAAGAGTGATCTTCGGAACCTTTTCTTGCATTTGATCCCCTTACAGCTCCACGATGATCGGCTCGTGCCCGAGCTTTGGAAGCAGCACATTCAGCAGATCCTCGGTTTTGAACTTGAGGCTCTGCGTGTTGTCACAGGGGTGGCAGGCAAAATACGGCGCACTGTACACATCCCGGTCCATGACAAGGCGGACGGCATTTTCGGTATCATTGCGCAGTCCCAATACGCTTGCAGAGCCGGGCGAGCAGCCGAGCAGCTCCTCCATCTTTTCAGGCGGCGCGAACGAGAGACGCGACGAGCCAATCTGATGGCTCAGGTCCTTGGTGTGAAACGGCTTATCCTCGGGCATGGTGAGCAGGTAAAAGTTTGTCTGCTGGCGGTTGCAGAGGAAGAGATTCTTGCAGATGCGAACGCCCAGCGCGTCCGACACGGCGGCGCAGATCTCCATGGTCTCTGCTGTTTCATGCTCAATGCGCTGATAGGGGATATGCAGGGAATCAAGCAGCGCGTAGCTTGCCATCGCGCGCTCGGAGGCATGCTCCGGCGCAGTGTTGTAGAACGGGGATACCAGCATGCTTACGCCTCTTCTTTCTCTTTGAGCAGTTTTTCACCGGCTTTGTAAATATCGCCCGCGCCGACGGTCAGGATGAGGTCGCCCGGGCAGGCGATGCGCGCGAGCGCGGCGGTCACCTTGTCGAGCGTGGGGCAGTAGACAGAGCCGGGGATCTCGCGGCAGAGGTCCATCGAGGAGATGCCGATGGTGTTCTGCTCGCGCGCGGCGTAGATCTCCGCCAGCACGACCACGTCGGGCACGAGAAGCTCCCTGACAAAGTCATTGAACAGCGCCTTTGTGCGCGTGTAGGTGTGGGGCTGGAAGGCGCAGATGATGCGCTTGTAAGGCAGCGTCTTGGCCATTTCGAGCAGCGCGTGCAGCTCACCGGGGTGGTGGGCGTAATCGTCGTAGACGTCCGCGCCGTGGAAGCTTCCCTTGTACTCAAAGCGGCGGCCCGCGCCGGTAAAGGTCGCAAGGCCGAGGCCGACGGCCTCGCCGCTGACGCCGAGAAGATACGCGGCGCTCGCCGCGGCCAGCGCGTTCATCACGTTGTGCTTGCCGCCCACGCGCAGGGAAACGTGCGCATAGTAGCTGCCGCGAATATAGATGTCAAAGCTCGGCAGGCCGTCCGTCCAGACGATGTTCTCCGCGCGGCACTGCGCGGCGGGATCGTTGTAGCTGAACCAGAAAACGGGCTGGGAGATATCCTTGAGCGCGTCTTTCGTGCCCTGATCGTCCATGTTGGCGACCACGTGCCCGCCGATGGGGACGAGCTCTGCAAAACGGCGGAAGGAATGTTCCACGTCGGTAAGATCCTTGAAAAAGTCGAGGTGGTCGGCCTCTACGTTCAAAATGACCGCCACGGTGGGGAAGAAGCTCAAAAACGAGTTGCAGTATTCGCAGCTCTCAGCGATGATCGTGTCGCCCTTGCCGACGCGATAGCCCGCGTGCAGCAGCTGCAAGGTGCCGCCGATCATCACGGTCGGGTCCTTCTGCGCGGCCATGAAGATGTGCGTAGCCATGCTGGTGGTGGTCGTCTTGCCATGCGTGCCGGAGATGCAGAGGGCATTCTTGTAGCCCTTCATGATCGCGCCCCAGGCCTGCGCGCGCTCGAAAACGGGGATGCCGCGCGTCACCGCACCGGAGATCTCTGGGTTATCGTCGTGGATGGCGGCGGTGCGGATGACAAAGTCGCACTCGCCGAGATTGTCCGCCGCGTGGCCGATGGCGACAGGGATGCCAAGCGCGCGCAGATGCTCGACGGCGGGGCCGCCGTTCATGTCGCTGCCCTGCACTTTAAGCCCCATGCCGTGCAGCACTTCCGCAAGCGGGCTCATCGAAACGCCGCCGATGCCCGCAAGATGCACGCACTTTCCCGGGACGAGATAGGAGAAAATGTCCTTTTGGTTATTCATGGTATCAAATCCTTTCCTTGCGCAGTGCACAGGAGATTTACTTTTTACAGATTTTCTATTATAATATACGAAAGAACGGAGTGCAATCCTAAAAACACGATTTTTGCGGAGGAAACGATGGGCTTTTTGCCAAAAGAAGTCAAAACTATCATCCAAACGCTGCAAAGCGCGGGGTATTCTCCCTACCTTGTCGGCGGCTGCGTGCGCGAGATGCTGCGCGGCAAGGAGCCGAGCGATTATGACATGACCTCCGACGCCCCGCCGCAGGAGGTGCTGCGCATCTTCGGCGAGAGCGCGCACCCGACGGGCTTACCGCACGGCACGGTGACGGTCGTGAGCGGGGGAATGCCCATTGAGCTGACCACCATGCGGCGCGACGGGGCGTACCGGGACAGCCGTCACCCCGATTCCGTCACCTTCGGTACGAGCATTGAAGAAGACCTTGCCCGGCGCGATTTCACGGTCAACGCCATCGCGCTTGCGCCCTCCGGCGCGCTCGTCGATCCCTTCGGCGGACAGGCGGATCTGAAAGCGGGCGTTCTGCGCTGCGTCGGCGAGCCGAAGCGGCGATTTGAAGAGGACGCGCTGCGCATTCTGCGCCTTGTGCGTTTCTGCTCCGTGCTCGGTTTTTCGGCGGAGAAGGAGACCGCCCGCGCCGCGCACGAAGCGCGCTCGCTTCTTTCTCGTGTCGCCCACGAGCGCGTGTATGCAGAGCTCAACAAGCTTCTGCTCGGCGAAAACGTCGCCGAGACGCTGCTCGACTTTCCCGATATCCTCGGTGTTCCCATTCCGGAGATCCTGCCCTGCGTGGGCTTTGACCAGCGCAATCCGCATCACAGCTTTGACGTCTGGGAGCATACGGCGCGCGCCGTCGCCGCCGTTCCGCCGACGCGGGCGCTGCGCTGGACGATGCTCTTTCACGACCTCGGAAAGCCGCAGTGCATGACGCTCGACGCGCAGGGCGTTGGCCATTTCTACGGCCACACGGCCATTTCGGCGCAGATGGCGGAGGAGATCATGGCGCGGCTGCACTTTGAGAAGGCGCTGCGCGACGGCGTGCGCGCATGTCTTGCGTGCTTTGACGATCTCTTTCCTCCCGAGCGCGCGGCGATCCACCGCGAGATGGCGAAGCGCGGCAGGGAAGTGACGGCAGATCTTCTTTTGACCAAGTACGCAGACAACGCCGCCAAGACGATCGACGGAGCGGACCGCGCGCGGCAGCCGTGGCAGGCGGCGCAGACGGTCTATGACGCGCTCGCTGCCGAAAACGCCTGCTGCTCGGTGCACGAGCTTGCGCTCGGCGGGGAGGAGCTTGCCGCCCTCGGCTATCGCGGGCGCGAGATCGGCGCGGTGCTCGCGCGGCTGCTCGACGAGGTCGCGGCGGAAAAACTCGAAAATACGCGCGAAGCACTCATGAAGCGCGCGCAGCGCCTGTGGCGCAGCGGCTTTGCGCGGCATACGATACCAAAGGCAAATAGGACGGAAGCGGAGGAAACAAATGGCAAATCTGATGGATTATCTTGATTGGCGCGGCGACCTGACGCTCGCGGTGTCTCCCTTCAACGAGGTGGACGCGCTCATTCTCGCGGAGCTGAGCTTCGTCGATTTTGAAGGCATTGTGCCGCCGCCCGAAGTCGGGCGCGGCCTGCCGCTGAATGAGGCGGCGGAGGCGTTTTTCGCCCGCCACGGCGGACGTGATGTCGACATGGGCGTTCTCGTGCCCGACGGGATCTCCCAGATGCTCAGAAAGCTGATGGCGAGCCCGCGCTTTTGCGGCATGACCCTCAACGGCTATGAAGCGCTTCTTGACGACGAGGTAGAAGAGCAGTTCTCGGCGCTGACGATCGACCTCGGCAACGGCAGCATCTATATCTCCTTCCGCGGCACGGACGATACGATCGTCGGGTGGAAGGAAGACCTCAACATGAGCTTTCTTGAAGAGATCCCCTCGCAGAAGCAGGCGGTCGACTATGTCGCGCGCATCGCGCGGCAGTACCCGGAGAAGACCCTCCGCATCGGCGGACATTCCAAGGGCGGCAATCTCGCCGTCTACAGCGCCGCAAAAAGCAGCGGCGACATTCAGGAGCGCATCGTCGCCGTGCACAACAACGACGGCCCCGGCTTCATCTGGGATATCAGCAAGACACCGGGCCACAAGCGCATCGCGGGCCGCATCCACACGGTTTTGCCGCAGACCTCCGTCGTCGGGATGCTCATGGAGCATGAAAAGCACTATCAGGTCGTCTATTCGACCTATGACGGACTCTACCAGCACGACGGCTTTTCCTGGCAGGTCAAGGGCACGCAGTTCGTGCATCTGGACGATTTCTCCCGCGAGGGAAAGCTCGTGGACGAGGCGCTCTCGTCCTGGGCGGATTCGCTCAATACCCAGCAGCGCGAGGCACTGGCCGAGGCGCTCTACAGCGTCTTTACCGCGACGGGCGCAAAAACGCTCAGCGAACTCAACGAGGAAAAGCTCAAGAGCGCGTCCGCCATGCTCAAGACCTATAAAAATCTCGACCGCGAGAGCCGCCGCATGGTGAGCGAGATGTTCAAGATCTTCTTCCGCCTCGGCACGAAGAACTTCGTCCTCGACACGCAGGAGGAGGGCGGACGCGAGCTTGAAAACCTGCGCCGCAGGATCTCCGAGCAGTACCAGAAGCTCCTTGAGCGCAAGAAGTGAGGCTCTGCGCCCCGCGCAAGATAAAAAAACGGACCATCTCGGAAAAGAGATGGTCCGTTTTGCTTGCTTTGGGTGCTTGCCGCGTTTGATTACTCCGCTGCGGGGAGCTTTGCCGCGGGCTTGATGAGCAGCGCGCAGATGACAACGGCGAGAATGGTATTGGGCAGCATATACGTGCCGTTGTACAGCACGGAGTAGAACACGGGAGACGTCATGGTCATGCCCATGAATTCCTCGGGCATGTACTGGGCATAGACCGTCACGCCGGAGATAAAGTGAATGACGAAACGGCCGAGGCAGCCGACGAGCGCGGCGAGGGGGAGCTTGGAGTAGTTGCTGCCCTTGGCGCGCAGGACGCCTGCAAGGCCGACGGCGGCATAGGCAAAGGAATAGTCGAAGATGATGGAGACCCAGCTCACAGCGAAGCCCTCGGCAAAGAAATACTTGAGCGTGCCGAAAGCGAAACCGGCGAGCAGGCCCCAGGGCGCGCCCCAGCGCGCGGCGAAGAGGATCAGCGGGATCATGACAAGGTTGATCGAGCCGCCGAAGCCGCCGAACGAAAGGCCGATGGGGATCTTGATGTAGCTCAGAACGAGTGCGAGGGCGATGCAGATGCCGCCCTCCGCCAGACGGCGGGTGTTGGACTTGCTGGATGTGTTGCTCATGGTGGGATTCCTCCTAAAGAAAATGTGATCCCTGTCCGCGCCGCGGTATGAAAAAGCACCGCGGCGTCGACGTCACGGTGCAAAGTTAGGCAAGATGCTTTGCATTCCTACGCCGGCATTACCCGGATCAGGTCTGAGGGACCGCGACGGCAATACGCCGCATCACAGCCAGCTTGCGCCAGCGCCCCTTGCAGGTACGGCGACATCTTAGCGCGAACGTTGGAATTTGTCAAGAGTTGGCAAGAAAATCCGTAGTTTTCAAAATAGAATATCGGAATTTAGAATTTTAGTTGCATCTTGCTTGTACTTGTAGTACAATAAAATTAGTTAGGCAACCAAAATATTTGTAATAATTGTGATTTTGATTGACAGAGGTGCTGAGATGGCAGGATTTGTTGTCAACGGAACGCCGGTCACGGCGGAGAAAAATCAAAAGCTCATCCGCTTCCTGCGTGATGAGCTGCACCTGACGAGCGTGAAGGACGGGTGCAGCGAAGGTGCGTGCGGCACCTGTCACGTCCTCATCGACGGCAAGCCCACCAAGGCCTGCATCCCGCAGACGGACAAGCTCGAGGGGAAGAATATCCTTACCGTCGAGGGCCTTTCCAACTTTGAAAAAGAGGTCTACACCTATGCCTTCGGAGAGGCGGGGGCGGTGCAGTGCGGTTTCTGTATTCCCGGCATGGTCATTTCGGCCAAGGCGCTGTTGGATCAGAACCCCGATCCCACGCGCGAGGAGGCGGCCTTTGCCATCCGCAACAACATCTGCCGCTGCACGGGCTATGTCAAGATCATCGACGGCATTCTGCTTGCCGCGAAGATCTTCCGCGAGGGAAAGCTCCCGGAAGCGCAGGAGCAGGATTTCCGTATCGGCTCGCGCGTGCGCCGCATCGACGTTGCCGAAAAGGTGCAGGGCTACGGAAAATATCCCGACGACGTCTATGTTGACGGGATGTGCTACGGCGGCGCCGTGCGCAGCAAGTACCCGCGCGCCCGCGTGCTCTACATCCGCACGAAGGAGGCGGAGGAGCTTCCCGGCGTCGTCTGCGTGCTGACGGCGAAGGACATTCCCGGCCAGCAGAACGTCGGCCACATTCAGAAGGATCAGCCAACGCTCGTCGGCGAAGGGGAGATCACGCAGTACCTCGGCGACGCGGTGGCGCTCGTCTGCGCGCGCGATCTGGAAACGCTCGAGCAGGCAAAAAAGCTCGTGCAGGTCGTCTACGAAGAGCTGCCGGCAGTTCACAGCCCGGAGGAGGCGTCGGCCCCCGGCGCGCCCGAGGTCGTCATGGGCAACCGCGGCAATGTGCAGGCGCACCGCCATGTCTCGCGCGGCAACGCCGACGAGGCGATCAAACATTCCAAGTACGTTTTACACGAAAAGTTTGAGACCCCGTGGACAGAGCACGCCTTTTTGGAGCCCGAGTGCTGTGTAGCAATTCCGCTTGACAACGGCGGCGTCAAGCTCCTGACCACCGACCAGAGTGCGCACACCACCCAGCATGAGTGTGCAGCGATGCTCGGCGTCGACTTTGCCCACTGTCAGGTGGAGAATATGCTCGTCGGCGGCGGCTTCGGCGGAAAAGAGGATATGTCCGTGCAGCACCACGCCGCACTCATCGCGTACATCGCGCGCGTGCCGGTGAAGGTGAAGCTCTCGCGGCAGGAATCCATCCTCGTCCACCCCAAGCGCCACCCGATGTGGATGGACTTTACGATGGGCTGCGACGAAAACGGCATCATCCAGGGCGTGAAGGCGAAGGTCGTGTCCGACACGGGCGGCTTCGCTTCCCTCGGCGGCCCGGTGCTCGAGCGTGCCTGCACGCACGCGGCAGGCCCCTACCACTACGAAAACTTTGAGATCGAGGGTCACGCCTACTACACGAACAACCCGCCCGCGGGCGCGTTCCGCGGCTTCGGCGTGACGCAGACCTGCTTTGCAACGGAGACACTTTTGAACGAGATGGCAGACCTTGTCGGCATCTCCCCGTGGGAGATCCGCCTGCGCAACGCCATCCGTCCCGGCGAAGTGCTGCCGAACGGGCAGATCGTGGGGGCGGAGACCGGCCTTGTCGAAACGCTCGAGGCCATCAAGCCCTACTATGATGAAGCGGTCAAAAACGGCGACCCGGTCGGCCTTGCCTGCGCGATGAAGAATTCCGGCGTCGGCGTTGGCCTTCCCGACTATGGGCGCTGCAAGCTCGTCGTCGGCGAGGATGGGAAGGTGCATATCCGCACCGGCGCGTCGTGCATCGGTCAGGGACTCGGCACGGTGCTCGTGCAGATGGTCGTGACGAACGCGCGCCTCAAGCCGGACGAGATCGTTTACGAGCGCAGCAGCACCCTTTCGCCCGACAGCGGCGATACCTCCGGCTCGCGCCAGACGCTTATCACCGGCGAGGCCTGCCGCCGCGCCTGCCTCCTGCTGCGCGACGCGATGGAGAATCAGACGCTTGATGAGCTCAAGGGGCAGGAGTTCTACGGCGAGTATTACGCCAAGACGAACCCCCTCGGCTCAAGCGTTCCGAACCCCGTGAGCCATGTGGCCTACGGCTACGCCACGCAGATGTGCATCCTCGACAAGGAGACGGGCCTCATCAAAAAGATGGTCGCCGCGCACGACGTCGGCAAGGCCATCAATCCGCTCTCCTGCGAGGGGCAGATCGAGGGCGGCGTTGTGATGAGCATGGGCTTCGCCCTGACGGAGAAGTTCCCGCTCGACCATGGCAAGCCCACGGCGAAGTACGGTATGCTCGGCCTCTTCCGCGCCAACCAGATCCCCGAGATCAAGGCCATCGTCGTCGACAAGCCCGGACTCAACCTTGCCAACGGCGCCATCGGCATCGGCGAGATCACGTCCATCCCCACAGCGCCTGCGATCGCGGACGCCTATTTCCGCTATGACGGCGAGCGCCGGCGCAGCCTGCTGCTCGACCATACCCCGTATAAAAAATAAAATTATCAGGAGAGATTGATGAAACACGTTCTCATGATCTATACCGGCGGCACGATCGGCATGACGCGCAGCGAAAACGGCTACGCGCCGCGCTCGGGTTATTTCCGCAATGCGCTCGACGCCATTTCAGACCTTCATTCGCCTGAAATGCCCGCGTGGGATTTTATGGAGCTTTCGCCGCTGCTGGATTCCTCCAATATGACCGTGCACGAGTGGAACCGCATCGCGGAGCTGATCGCGCAGCAGTACGACAACTACGACGGCTTCGTTGTCCTGCACGGAACGGATACGATGGCCTACACGGCCTCAGCGCTGTCGTTCATGCTCGGCGGGCTTGATAAGCCCGTCGTGCTCACAGGCTCGCAGATCCCGCTGTGCGAGATCCGCAGCGACGGACGCGACAATCTCATCACCGCGCTGCTCATTGCGGGGGAGGGCGTCGTGCGAGAGGTGTGCCTTTACTTCGGCGGAAAACTGCTGCGCGGCAACCGCGCGACGAAGTACTCCGCCGACGGGCTCATCGCCTTTGTTTCGCCCAATTATTCGAGCCTTGCCGAGGTCGGCATCGCCATCCGATACAATGAAGCCGCCCTCCTGCCGAGGCAGAAGGGCGGGCTGAAGCTCCAGACGCTCGACTCGATCCCCATCGGGGTCATCAAGGTCTTTCCCGGTATCCAGTTTTCGCTCTTTGAGTCCATCATGACTGAAAAGCTGCGCGGCATCGTCATTGAGACCTTCGGCGCGGGCAACATCCCCGGCGACGGGGACGCGCTGCTGCCCATCATCCGCAAGGCCTTCCAGAACGGCACGGTGCTCACGGTCTGCTCCCAGTGCCCGCAGGGCGCGGTGTCGCTCGGCACCTACGAAACGTCGAGCGCGCTCAAGCGCGCGGGCGCGGTCAGCGGCCTTGACATGACGACAGAGGCCGCCGTTGCAAAGCTTTACTATCTCTTCTCCTGCGGTTACGACAAGGAGACGGTCAAGCAGATCATGGAGCGCGACCTTCGCGGCGAGATCACAAAGATGTGAGCGCCGCGAGCGCGTCCTTCGTGTCCGCGTCGCGCAGCTCCCGCTCGTCGGCAGGGAAGAGCAGCAGCGCATCTAAGTGCTTTCTGATGACCGCGCCGCCGCCCACATCGCCCTCGAGCGCGAGAAGCTCGGGGAAGAAGCGGGCGGGGAAGAGGCAGGGATTGCCCCGCACGCCGTTGTGCCCGAGCGCGACGATGTGCTCGCGGTGCGACGAAAAGAAATCGACCTCGCGCGCGAGCGTCTCGCGCCGCAGCAGCGGCTGGTCAGCCACCATAAAGCAGATGGCATCGCAATCGGAAAGTGCGCGTGTACCGAGACGGATCGTTTCGCTCTGGCCGCGCCCGGGATGTTCGTTTTGAAGCGTTTCAAAGCCGCGCGCCTTCGCAAGCGCCGTGATCTCTGGATACTGCGTGACGACGAGCACGCGCGCAAAGCGTTCGCGCGGGATCGCATCCAGCGCATGTTCGATGAGCGATCTCCCGTCCCATACCGCGCAGAGCAGTTTATTTTCGCCGAAGCGTTTAGCGTTTCCGGCCGCCATGAGCAGGCAGCCGACTCTCAGTTCCTCCCGCACCGCGATCATCCCTTTCTGAGTGTTCGTTTTCTCCACTATAGCAAAGGAAAGCGAGCAGAGCAAGCAGAAAAACAAGGCACTTTCTCTAAACTGCACGACTTAATGGCTGTACAAACTGTGCAAGTCGTGCTAAAATCTTAGGAAAAGCAGGCTGTGCGTCCGCCGCGCAGGGCGGCGCTCTTTCATAGGAGGTAAGCAAGATGAGCAAAGTAGGAAAAAGTGAGATCCGCGTCGATGCGTTCGACAAGGTCACCGGACGCACCAAATACTACGAGGATCGGATGCCTGCCGGCGCGCTGTACGCGCGCATCAAGCATTCGACCATCGCCCACGGCTTTGTCAAGTCGGTTGACAAATCGGCGGCGGAGAATATCCCCGGCGTTGTAAAGGTGCTGACCTGCTTCGATGTGCCCGGGCACTGCTTCCCGACGGCGGGACACCCCTGGTCGATGGATCCGGGGCATCAGGATGTGGCCGACCGCAACCTCTTAAACCGCCATGTGCGCTACTATGGCGACGACGTTGCGGTCGTCATTGCGGAGGACGAGGTTTCGGCCATGCAGGGCGTGCGTGCGCTCAAGGTCGAATACGAGGAGCTTCCTTTCGTGCTCGACGTGCAGAAGGCGATGGAAGAGGACGCGCCGCTCATTCATGAGAATTTCCCGGGAAATATCCTAAAGCACACGGATATCCGCAAGGGCAACTATCAGGAGGCCATCCAGGAGCCCGGACTCATCAAGGTCGAGGGCTGGTACGATACCCCCACCGTGCAGCACAGCCACATTG
>URCK01000008.1 GCA_900546295.1 uncultured Eubacteriales bacterium
AGCCGGTCTCCGCGCTGGACGTGTCCATTCAGGCGCAGATCATCAACCTGCTGAACGAGCTGCAGGATCAGTACAAGCTGACCTATCTCTTCATCAGCCACGACCTTTCCGTTGTTGAGCACATCTCCGACACCGTCGGCGTTATGTACCTCGGCAACCTCGTGGAATACGGCGCGAAGGAAGACATCTTCCGCAATCCCCTCCACCCCTACACGAAGGCGCTCTTCTCCGCCATCCCCGTCCCCGACCCGACGGTGAAGATGAAGCGCATCGTGCTCGAAGGCTCCATCCCCTCCCCCGCCAACCCGCCTAAGGGCTGCAAGTTCCACACCCGCTGCGCGAACTGCATGAAGTGCTGCGAGGAGGAGGCTCCCGTCCAGCGTGAGATCGAGCCGGGCCACTTCGTGTGCTGCCACCTCTACGATAAATGAGACGGAACGAGCGCATCTACAAGGATGACGACGGCCGCACCGTAGCCGACATGAGCGGCATCGAGCCGCAGCCGATGCTCATTCCCCGCATTTACAAACGGCGTGACCGCGCGGATTTCCGCGAGCCGGACGCCCCCGACGCGAACGACCGTCCGTGGGATACGAGCGGCGAGCTGAGCCGCGAGGAGCGCAACGCCGCCATCGGCGGCGCGCTGAAGGCAGGTCTTCTGATCGGACTTACCTTCCTTGTTGCCGGTGCGCTGGCGATCATCGCAATGCAGACCATGTGGTCGTAATACGAACGAAAGAGGGATCACCTTGACGGTGATCCCTCTTTTTGCGCCTTCTGAGGCGCTGTGAGAGCATTTGATCCGGCGGGGCTCCCCTTTTATCGGCCCGCCGCCTTGCAGCGCGCAGCGCTCACTGTGCGGCCTGCCGCGTCTTATCCTGAGCGCACAGGTCATCTTTCGGTCGATACGGAAAGAGCGGACAAAAAAAGAGCACCCAACAGGGTGCTCTTTTTCAAAAGCTTGTCGCTTAGCCGAACAGGGACATCAGGACGCCTGCGGCGATGGCGGAACCGATAACACCGGCAACGTTCGGGCCCATGGCGTGCATGAGCAGGAAGTTGGCGGGGTTCTCCTTCTGGCCGACGACCTGGGAAACACGCGCGGCCATCGGAACGGCGGAAACACCGGCGGAACCGATCAGCGGGTTGATCTTCTCCTTCAGGAAGAGGTTCATGAGCTTGGCAAGCAGGACGCCGCCCGCAGTACCGAAGCCGAAGGCAACGATACCCATCGCCATGATCTCGAGGGTCTGGACGGAGAGGAAGGTGGTCGCCGTGGCGGTAGCGCCGACGGTGAAGCCGAGGAAGATGGTGACGATGTTCATCAGCTCGTTACCGGCAGTCTTCTGCAGACGGTCGACAACGCCGGACTCCTTGAAGAGGTTACCGAGCATCAGGCACGCGATCAGAGGAGCGGCGGAAGGAACGAGCAGCGCCACGAACACGGTGATCATGATGGGGAAGATGATCTTCTCGCGCTTGCTGACCTGACGCAGCGGGCGCATCACGATCTTGCGCTCTTCCTTGGTGGTCAGAGCCTTCATGATGGGGGGCTGGATGACCGGAACGAGCGCCATGTAAGAGTAAGCGGCAACGGCGATGGGGCCGAGCAGCTCGGGAGCGAGACGGGAGGTGACGAAGATCGCGGTCGGGCCGTCAGCGCCGCCGATGATACCGATGGAGGCGGACTGCTGATAGGTGAAGCCCATGAACTGGGTGCCGACATAGGTCATGAAGATACCGAGCTGGGCGGCAGCGCCGAGCAGCAGGGACTTGGGGTTCGCGATCAGGGGGCCGAAGTCGGTCATCGTACCGACGCCCATGAAGATCAGGCAGGGGTAGATGCCCAGCTTAACGCCGAGGTAGAGGACGTCCAGAAGACCGAGGCTAACCGTGCTGCCGACAGCCCAGGGTGCAAGCACCGCCTCAGCAACGCCGGACTCTGCCATTTCTGTCAGGAATTCCTGCGTGATGGGCGCTCCTCCGAAGAGATCCCAATGGACGTGTCCGCCGGCGAAGAGGATCTCGTGGAACATCTCCGCGCCGGGGAGGTTGGTGCACAGCATACCGAAGGCAATGGGCAGCAGCAACAGCGGCTCAAAGCCCTTTACGATGGCCAGATACAGCAGCACGAAGGAAATGCCGATCATGATGAGGCACTTCCAGTTGCCGTCCTGACCAAACATATAGAAGCCGGTCTGCTGCAGGAAATTGATAATAGCAGGCATTTATGTTTCTTTTCCTTTCACAGTTAATTCGAGGAGGTTGCTGTAGCTTAGCCGATGACGCAGAGAACGTCACCGGGGTTCACAGCAGCGCCCTTGGCAACTGCAACGGAGGAAACGGTGCCCGCGCAGGGAGCGAAGATCTCGTTCTCCATCTTCATGGCCTCGAGGATGAAGAGCAGATCGCCCTCCTTGACAGCCTGACCGGCGGCGACCTTCACATCGAGGATGGTGCCGGGCATGGGGCTGGCGACAGTGCCGGCGCCGGCGGGAGCGGCAGCCTTGGGAGCGGCAGCGGGAGCAGCGGCAGGAGCGTGAGCAGCAGCGGGAGCGGGAGCGGCAGCGCGGGCAACGGGAGCCGCGGCAGCGCGGGAGACGGGAGCGGAAGCCATGCGGCCGCCGGCAGCGGACTCGACGGTGACTTCGTAGGTGGTGCCGTTAACGGTGACATTGTACTGCTTGATCATAGTTGTTTTCTCCTAAAAATAAAATTAGATTTTTTTGATGTTCACGATGTTCATGCTGCGGGAGGGAATACCGATCTCCTCGGAGAGAGCGGCAGTGATCGCGGCCACGATCTCAGGCTGCATCCCCTGCGGCTTGGGTGCGGGGGCGGCAACAGGAGCAGCGGCAGCAGCGGCGGGCGCCTTTTCTTTGCCCTTGAGGACCGCACCCATCACCATGGTGAGGAAAATGATGCAGATCAGGCCAAAGAAGACCGTACCGATACCCATCAGGGTAACGAAAATCGGGCTGTATTCCATTTCTTCCTTTTACCTTTCAATTTTGGATTATAGCAAAGCGTTTGCCCTTCTTGCAAGCGCCAGTGCTCATTTTTTGCAGCGATTTAACGACCTTTCCCCCCTGCCTTTCGACAGGAGGGAAAGAGGGTCATCCTTACTGCACGGACAGAACGTCGGCAAACGCCTGAATGGCGGTCGCCGCCTGGCCGAAGTCACGCATCTGCTGGTCAACACCGAGCTTGATGAAGGGGATACCGGCGGCGTCGAGCGCCTTCTTGAGGTACGGGAACTCCATCTCCTCGGGGTCGCAGAACTGCTGCATGAAGAGCACGAGGCCCTGAGCGCCGGATTCCTTGACCATGTTGGCAACGAACTCGCCGCGGCGGTTCTTGCTGGACTGCGGATCGTAGAGCAGCACGTCGTAGTCAGTGTTGGTGAACTGCTCGACGAGAGCCATCATCGGATCGCCCTCCTCGCTCGCGTCGGTGCGGAACGCGCGGGACTCATGGGCAACATCGTCCGCCGCGATGGCAACGTTGTTGTCCTTGAAGATCTTCAGCAGCGCCGGGTTATCGCAGATGATGCCGGAGGTGACGACCTTGACGCCGTTCCACTTGGCGGCGGGCAGCGCCTTGAGCTCGGCGTTGAGCACCTCGAGCTTCTCGGTGTACTCGGCCTTATCCATGAACCAGGCAGCCTTGAGGACGGCCGAGCGCATGATCGGGTCGACGACGTCGCAGTGCTCGCTTGCGAGCTTGACGAACTCGCGGCGGGCGGCGCGGGACTTGTTGTAGACCTTGATGGCCGCAGCGATGTCCTCGCTCTTGATCTCGTGACCGGCGATCTTTTCAAGACCGGCCTTGACGTTGTTGTACTGATCCAGGCAGAACTGCTTGCCCCAGTCGGCAAAGCGGTTCTGAGGATGGGCGAGGAAGATGCAGGGCAGCTTCTCGCTCATGGCGACGCGGATGTTCTGGCTCATGGGGCGCAGCGTGTCGCAGATGGTCGGGGTGATGACGCCGTCGAGCAGGTCCATCGTGCCGTCAAGCAGCATCTCGAGGTCGAGCTGGGCGATGGTGCAATAGAAGGTCGCGCAGTATTCCTTGGAGCGCTGCTCGGTCTTGTTGTTGCTGCCCCACATGCCGAACGGCATCATACCGGCGGCGTAAACCAGCTCTTCGGGGGCGTAATAAGGCATCACGCCGATGCACTTTTTGCCTGCGTCCTTATAGGCCTTGAGCTGGCCCTTGGGATTGGCGGCAACAGCGGAAAATTCATTAACGATAGCTTCGATACTCATTTTTGCACGCCTCCTTAGTCTTTCTTGTTGGCTTCCATAGCCTCGACCAGACCCTGCACGCGGGTCGCGTACTGCGCTTCGTTGAAGTTGCGCGGGTCAGCCTGGTCGCCGTCGAAACCGGCGCAGGGCACGCCGAGGTCAGCGGTGAAGCGGCGCTGCATCTCGGCCATGTAACCGGACCAGGGCTTGCAGGAGCGGTTGTAGTGGACGAGCACGCCGTCGACCTTATTGTCGCGGCAGATGCCCTCACGCCAGGCAACGCCCTGCTCGATGCAGACGGAGTTGGGCGCCTTGTAGTAAGCGCGGGCCATTTCGTCCATGTTGTTGTAAACAAAGCCGAACGCGGGCGCGTACACAACTGCGGTGACGTTGATGCCATTCTCCTTGAGGGGCTTAAAGAGGTTCGGGAGCTTCGGCCAGCAGGGGATGCCCTCGAACATGACGCGGTACTGCTCGGGGAAGGGCAGCGTGGAGGTGCCTTCCTCAATGTTCTTCTGCAGGTCCTTGGACAGGAGTTCGAAAGCGTCGGCAGCAGCTTCCTTGCCGCGGGCGGTGACGACATCGGCCATGTGGTTGAAGAGGTCGAAGCCGCTCATCGGGGCGGGCTTGTACTGCAGGAAGTCGCAGACCTTCAGCCAGTTCTGCGCGGTGCGGTTGGCGTGCTTGCAGGCGAGCTCGAACTTCTCCTCGTCGAACTTCTTGCCGGTGAGCTTTTCAAGCTCATGGATGGCATTGTCGAACTGAGCGCGGACGTACTTGACAGCGGAATCGCTGACTTCCACGGTGTTGTTGTAGGGGATATCGACCATGATGAGGGGGATGTTGCACATACGGGCGATATTCTCGTACCATTTGGTCATGCAGTTGCAGATGTTGTTGCAGCAGAGGACGAAGTCCGGCTGGGGGATGCGCATCTGCTTGTAGGGCTTGATGGCCTCGCGGCGGAAGTTCTTGTAGGCGATCTCCTTCTCGGTGGTCTCGGGCAGCGCCTCGATCTCGTAGATATCGTCAAGAACGGTGTAGGGGACCTGCGTCTTGGGGTCCTTCTTGGGCTTGCCGGTCTCAGGATCGATGACGACCTTGCCGTTCTCGTCCTTGAGGGGCTTGCCGCTGTTGGGGTCGATGATGAACTCGAGGGTCTCGGGGTCGAACTTACGGCTTGCGCGCTTACCGGCAGCGTAAGCGAGGGAGATACGGGCATAGCCGCAGATATCATTGTCGAAGCCGAGGTCTTCCGCGGCCTGGCACATGATCTCGCCGTCGCGCTGGGCGGCGATACCGGCAGCCTGGTTCTCCGGATACATCACGTTGAGGTCAAAGGCCTCAGCAAGCTCGCAGGGGAACTTGGAGCTGGACCAACCGACCAGCTTACCCTGCTTCTTCGCTTCACGGGCATCGGCATAGACGTCATCGACGACCTTGCGCAGAGCAAGCACGCCGGGACTGACTTGTTTCGCCATGATTGATTCCTCCTAATGCGATATAGAAAAATTTGATAACGAATGATGGGGATTATTTGTTCTTCAAAGCCTTCTGGTAGGCAAACAGAGCGGCGCCGAGCGCACCGTTATACTGCGTGAGGGGCGTGGTGTGGATCTCGTGGCCGAGCTGCTCCTGAAGGGCTTTCACGATGCCGTGGTTCTGTGCGACACCGCCGGTCATCACCACGTCGTCGCGCACACCGATGCGGTGGCAGAGGCCGGAAACGCGGCCGGCGACGGACTTGTGGATGCCGTGGATGATGTCGCACTTGTTTGTGCCCATGGCGAGCTGCGAGATGACCTCGCTCTCGGCAAAGACCGTGCAGGTCGAGCTGATACCGACCTCCTTGGTCGACTTGTCGCCAAGGTCGCCGAGATCTTCGACCTTCACCTCCAGCACGCGGGCCATGACATCGAGGAAGCGGCCGGTACCGGCTGCACACTTGTCGTTCATGACGAAGTTCTTCATCATGCCGTTCTCGATCTCGATGACCTTCACATCCTGCCCGCCGATATCGACGACCGTGCGCACGTTCGGAAACAGGAACGCCGCGCCCTTGGCGTGGCAGGAAAGCTCGCTCATCTGCATGTCGGCAAGGCCGTCAAGGCTGTTGCGCCCGTAGCCCGTGGCAAGGACGAAGTCCATCTGCTCGCGCGTCATGCCCGCGTTTTCCAACACCTGAGCGATTGCGCGGGATGGACCCGACGTGCCCGTGCCGACAGCGACGAGGGACTTGGCAACGATCTCGCTGCCGTCTTTTAAGATCACACATTTCGACGCGGTGGAGCCGACGTCGATACCCATGGTATAAATGCTCATTGTACTCTCCGTTTGCCTTCCCGTGCGCTGCGCGGTTCTTGCCTCCGCGCAGCGCCGGGAAAAGCATTGTTGTGATATTTTACTGCGCGTTCAGGGCGTCGTAGTCGCGGATGACGCGCGGCAGCAGCATCTGATGGACCGGGCAGATGCTCTCGGGGTTCTGGTAGCAGGCGTTGGCGAAGGCCTGGATGTAGGGACGCATATCGTTCATGTCGACGATCTCGTCGGTCATGCCTGCCTTGGCGCAGAACTTCGGGCTGGACTTCTTGGCGTAGTCCTGGATCAGCGCGTTCATCTTGTCGATGGTGGGCTGCAGATCCTCGCCGGCCTTCTCTTCCTTCACGAGACGGCGGGCATACATGGCGGCCGCAGCGGTCTCGCCGTGCATGACGTAGATCTCGGTGGTGGCGGTGCCGATGGAGAAGGCGTTGTTGTCGTTGCCCTGCGGGCCGCCGAGGACGTAGTGCGCCGCAGCGGTGCCCTTGCGGAGGGTGATCTCCATCATCGGCAGCTTGCTGGACTGGATGGAGTAGATGAGGCTCTGGCCGAGGCCGAGCAGCTCCGCGCGCTCAGCGTCGTTGCCGACGTCGATACCGGTGGTATCCTGGACCCACAGCATCGGGATGCGGTCACGAGCGCAGAGGGTGACGAACTCGTTCATCTTGATGAGGCCCTGACGGTACAGCTTGCCGCCCACGCCCATCGCCTGGCCATAGGTTGCCATCTTGTACTCGGGATAATTCATCAGCATGCCCTGATAGTTGGCGACGACGCCGACGAGCAGACCGTCGATCTTGGCAAGACCGGTGATCATCTCGGGGCCGTAGCCGTGCTTGTACTCCATGAACTCGGAGCCGTCGAACAGGCGCGCGAGGACCTCGACCATGTCGTAGGAGCGCTTCTGGTTGAAGGGAACGATGCTGTAGAGATCGTTCGCGTCGAAGAGGGGCTCCTTCGGATCGTCAACGCGGAAGAACTCGGGATCGTAAGCGGGCAGCATGTCCATGTACTTACGGATACCGGCGAGCACACCCTCTTCATCGGCGTAGACTTCGCGGAAGAAGCCGGTCTCGCCATAGTGGATGGCGACAGTGCCGGGGATATCGCTCTTGAGGTTCTTCTGTGCCTTGATGAGCGCCTCGGCAGCTTCCTTGTCCACATGGCCCTTGGGGCTCATGCCGCCGACGATACCGGCGCCGCCGACTGCCATGTTGGCGTCCTGATGCGCGATCAGGATGGTCGGGGAGATGGAGTGATAGCCGCCGCCTGCGGGGTTGGTGCCGTAGATGCCGACGATGACGGGCACGCCCATCTGGTTCAGCTCGCTGTTGCGATAGAACGGGGTGCCGCCGCCGCGGCGGTTGGGATAGACCTTCTCCTGCTCGTCGAGCTTAACGCCGGAGCAGTTGAGGACGTAAACGAGGGGGATGCGCAGGCGCTTGGCCGTGTCGCTGCCGCGCAGCAGGCTATCGGCCTGGCCGGGGACCCAAGCACCGGCGAGCTTCTTGTTGTCGCTCGCGATGATGACGGCCCACTTGCCGTCGATGCGGCCGAGGCCCTTGACGATGCCGACGCTGCCGTTCTTGTTGTCCTGGGGGTTGTAGAGGCTGTTGAGGGGGCACCAGGTGCCTTCGTCAACAAGCTCCATGATGCGCTGCATCGCCGTCCACTGACCGGACTCGTTGAGAGCCTCGGTGCTCTTGCCGGCCTCGAGGGCAGCCTCGCGGATCTCGTGGATCTCCTGCTCGACCGCCTGGATCTCAGCAGCGTTGTCCTCGTGGAACGTGCCGAGCTCCTTGCCGATCACCGGCATATTCTGGAAATAAGAGGGCATGGAATATTCGCTCATATTTTGTTCTCCTTCTTATTGAAATAACAAATTACTTATCCTTGGGAACCTTGATGAACGCCTGGCCCGGGTCGATCTCCTCACGGATGAGGCGGATGATCTCCGGAGAGGGGCCTTCCATCAGTTCCGCGCGGGAGACGTCGATCTCGAAGCCGGTGTTCTCCTGCACCATCTCGGGGGAGGAGAACGGATAGTAGTAGGCGAGGTACATGCGCTTGGTCTCCTCGTCGAACTTCATGATACCGAGGTCGGTGACGACCATCTGGGGACCGCGGTTGCCGGGCAGGCCCGCGCGCTCACGGCCGCTGGGGCCGTCCATCCAGCCGCAGGAGGTGATGTAGTCAACGTGGTCCATGAAGCGGCGCTTCTGGTGCTGCATCATGATGATGGTGTTGCAGTAGGTAGCAATGCCGTTGGCGCCGCCGGAACCGGTGAAACGGGTGGTGGGCTGCAGGTAGTCGCCCTTGCCGAAGATGCAGGTGGAGTTCACGTTGCCGTACGGGTCGATCTGAGCGCCACCGATGAAGGCGACGAGACGGTCCTCGTCGTGCAGCCACTCGTTGGCCTCAAAGCCGACGAAGCGGATGTTGGGCCACTGCACGGCGCAGTGCGCCATGAAGCGGTTATCACCGACGGAACGGGGAACCTCAACGGGGTCGCAGTCCATCAGACCCGACTCAACGATGGGGTGGCAGCTGGGGCAGACCGCGCGCTTGGCGAGGGACGCACCGATCAGGGGAAGGCCCGTACCGACGATGACGATCTGGTTTTCCTTGATGTTCTTAGCAATGGCATAAGCCTGCATTTCCTGCTTGGTATACTTCGTATAATCAGACATTTCTATTTAGCCTCCCAAACCTTAGTGTGTAGTGGAATAGCCGAGGTGCGGCTCGTTCTTCAGACGCATCAGACGGCTGCCGCCGATCTTGTCGAGCAGCGCGGGCTGATCTTCGCAGCTGTAGACCCACTTTTCAAGGAAATCCTTGAAGGTCTCGGGGATCTTCTCGCCGCTCTTGGCAAGCTCGAAGGCCTTCTGTGCGTTCTCGGCGGCGAGCTTGAGCTTCTCGTCCTCGGGAGCCTTCTCCAGCGCCTTGGCAGCCTTGACAGCAGCCTTCTCGAGCTGCTTGACGGCATCCTCGGCATCCTGATACTTGGAGGCCTTGTCGTATTCCTTCAGGCCGGCATCGTCGTCATCATAGTAGGCATAGCACTGAGAGGGCCATGCGCCGTAGGGAGCCTTGACGACCGCCTGCACGCACTCGCCGAAGATACGGGTCTTGGTCGGGTCGCGGCGGATGAACTCGTCGGAGACGATCTCCTCGCAGGTGACGATGGTCTTACGGGCAGCGATCGCAATGTCGATGTCGTGGAACTCGTCGCCGCAGATGATGCAGGTGCCGTCCGGAGAGGCCTGCTGAACGTGGATGATGGCGGTGTCGATCTTGGGAACGGGAACGGCGACGACCTTCTGGCCGGGAACCATGGGGTTCTCGATCTCGGCGCACTTGAGGTCCTCGATCTTGGGCATCGTCTTACGCTTTTCCTCGCTAATGCCCCAGAACTTCATGAGGCCGCTGCCCTGCATCAGGCGCACCGGCAGGAACGGAAGGCCGAGAGAAGAGGCGTGCAGCATGAGCATGAGAACGTCCTGAGAATAGTCCTCGTAGGTGAGCTTGCCCTGCTCGATGAATGCGCGGAAACGGCGGGAAACGTTGGTGTAGCCGGAGTTGGCGGTGTAGCAGTTGATGTAAGCCGCCACACGGCCCTCACCGATGAGCATGTCGACTTCGCCGCCGCCGGGACCGGCGTAAACGATGAAGTCCTTCTGGCCCTGGCGCAGGATCTCGGAGACCGTAGCATAGGGCTTGCGGTTGGTGGTGAAGCCGCCGATCGCAAGGGTATCGCCGTTTTCGACGTACTTTGCAACGGCATCGTGCAATGTCATGACCTTATTCAAGATAAAACCCTCCCTGATTTTGATGAACGTGTTGTATGGCCGACGAGCATCTTGCATGGATTCCGTCAAAAATCCGTTGAGAGGTGCTCATATAGGCTTCATCTTAGATTATAGAGGAACTTTCCCGTGAAATCAATGAGAATCGGCACGGAATGCCCGAAAAAACTGAACAAATTTTCGCCGCGTTTTTTGTCGTTTTCGTGAATGTACGTTCGTTTGATTTGTTAAAAACGCCCACTTTTTGCAAGATTTCCTGCAATTTCACCATTCCCCACTGCCAGTCCAGGCAAAAAAGAAGAGCCGGAGGGGTCTTTCCCTCCGGCTCTTTCCGTTTTTTATTTCGCCTTTTCTTCTCCCGTGAGCCTTGCGTAGCGGTGCAGCAGCACCGCGAACTGCTCTCGCGTCAGAAAGCCGCGATACTGCTTGTTGCCCGTCTCGTCGCCCGCGATCAGCCCCGTCTCCTCCGCCCAGGCGCGCGCCTCCGCGCTCCAATCGGCGGGGTCACGCTGCGCAAGCGCCTTGAGATAGGCCTCCATTCGCTCGTTGAACTCCTGCTGCGTCATCTCTTCCTCCTCAAATCGCGGCATCGGCGGCGGATAGCGCCGCGCTCTCACCATCGCGCCCGTATACGTTCCGCCCGCATCCCACTGGAAGTGCGGCCGGTCGGGAAAGCTCCGCCAGTCGCCGCCCCACGAAAAACCGACCCTTTTCCCAAGCTCTCCCATCCGCGCAAAAAACGCAGGATCGTCATACGCATGGCCCTTCTCATTTTTGCAAATGTCGAAGGCCAGTCCTGCATGATCGGCGTGGAACGACGGCGTTACCGCCCCCGCGGCCGCGTAGCCCTTTTTCGCGAGCATTTTCTGATACTCACTGTCGCGCACCGTCTCGGTCACCAGCACGCGCAGCCCCTCGCGCTCGGCAAGGGCGATCAGCGCCCGGCAGTTCGCCGCCACGTCCGCGCGCAGATCGTCAATGTCCCGGCTGTGCCGCATCTTACGTCTCCTCCTGCGTCTTGCCGTTCTGCGTACCGAAATAGAACGCGATCACCATGAGATACACCGTGTTGAACTCCTGCGTCACCTTTGTCTGCACCGTCAGGACGCAAAAGGTGACCGTCAGGCAGATCGTCACGATGCTCTTCACGCTCAGAAGATTCGCCAGTCTCTTTTTCACAAGCTCCATATCCTCACCTCTCGCAGTCAATGCCGCGGCACGCCGTTTCATACGTCACGCCGCCGCACGTATTCTCCGCCTTCGCCTTTGCGTAATAGCAGGCCGCGCTCGTTCCGTAGGCGCCCCATGCCGCCGTCACCATCGTCGCGATCCACGGCAGCGTTCCCGCGAACGCCGTCGCGACCGCCATTTTCGCCAGCACAAAGCCCTCATAGGTCGTGTACAGCACGATCCCGCTCTCGAGCAGCAGCAGGAGCTTGGAAAAGCTCATGTGCCGCTTTCTCGCGCGCCTTCTCTTCATATACTCCCCCCGGTCATCAGCAGGGAGATTGCCGCCCCGATGAGCACGTACAGCACGCGGTCGATCATTGCATCCCATCGTCTCCCGCCCTTTTGCGTGATGGTCTTCACATCCGCCTTGATCTCCTTCACATCGCGCTCCACGCCCATCTCGCGCGAGGCGAGCACCTCCACTGCCGTTACCAGCTTATTCAGGTCCTTCTGCTGCTGTTCCAGTTTCTCGATGCGGTGCGTGTTGGACCTTGCGCGCTGCTCTGTCTCGGTCAGCTTGACCGAAAGCTCCTGCTCCGTCATGCATCCGCCACCGCCTTTTCAAAGCTCTCCCAGCTGTGGCGCGCGTTTTCCACCGTTTCCCATGTAAAGCCCTGCTCTTCGCACTCGCGCCATGTGAGATAGCGGAAGTAAAACTCCACCAGCAGATGGCAGGGGATGATATCCAGGATGATGCGCTCCGCCTGCGGAAAATCCTCCGGTACACCCACCGTGTTTGGAAAGCAGACCTTCACCGTCCCCTTCTTTTCCGTCTCCTCCGCGATCGCCCGAATGCCGCAGCCGCCGAGCGTCGAGTTGATCGCGTCCAGCGTAAAGCTATCGGCACTGATGCGCCCAAGCGCGGCGATGGCCTCGCGCCGCAGCGCGGTCGAAGCGTGCACCGGACAGCGGGAGAAGAGCTTTTCCCGCCGCGCAAGCCCCTCGCCCTCAGCAAGCGGCAGAATGCTCTCGCGTTCGGCATAGTCCACGCGCTCAAGCGCCCCGTCCAGCGCCTGACCCGCGGCGTACAGCTCGCTGCCGCTGATGCTGCCGCGCTCGGTGCGGTAAATGCGCATTGGCTCCAGCAGCGCGCAGAGATAGTCATAATATGTCATGCTCCACCCGCTCCGATCTCCGTGAGCCTCACCTCGCCGAGCACCGGCAGCTCCGTCGCGTCCACCGCAACATCCTCCGCCGGCGCGAGCAGATGGTAGTTCTTTACGCCCGGCACACTGTAGAGGATGCTCGCAAGCTTCGCCCGGTAGACCGGCTCGCCCAGCCGCTCGCCGGTAAAATACGCCTGCAACGCCTCCTGCGCCGCATCCGTGATCTCCCGCATCGTCCAGCCCTGCTCTGCCTCCAGCTCCGCCGTCACATCAACGCGTTTCTCCGCCGGCACCTTGACCGCCACATCCACCGCGATCTCGCGCTTTTTCTGCAAGGCCGCCCTGATCTCACCGAGCAGCGCTTCCCCCGGCGCGCCGCCGTGCGTCGAAACGTAGACGTCCACCGTGCCGATGCCGCGGGCGCGGCCCACCGCCTTCGCCGCAGCCACGTTTGGAAAGCGCATCGCCTCCTGCTCATAAAAGGCCGCGTTCGCGCCGTTCGGCAGCCGCCGATAGCTCTCCAGCACGCGCTCGCGCAGCTTCTCATCGCTCTCTTCGTCGCTGCCGCCGGAAAAGGCCTCCGGATTCTCGCAGCGCGTAATGCCCACGGGATATACCGACATCACGTGCACCACCCCCGCAATGGCATTGCCGTGCGCCCCTGCCTCCACGGCGCGCGCCGGCACGTCGACGCTCGTCTCGCCCTTTCTGAGCGTTGCCTTCTCCGTCGTTTCAAAGCGCGCGCCGCCCGTGGTCATTGCAACGCTCCCCACCTCGATCTCATAGTCCGTCGCCGCTGCCGACGGCGCGGAAAAGCGCAGCACGCCCGTTGCCCTCGCCGCCGGAAGGCGCGCCAGCGCGCGCGTTTCGGCGTGGTAGTCCAGATACTGCCCCTGCGCCGTCTGCGGGAAGCTCTGATCAAGTACCCAGTCCGCCTGCGCCAGCAGCGACTGCACCTCCGCCGCCAGCGCGTACAGGCGCACCATCATGTCGCAGCCGTCGTTCGGCACAAACCCCGTCTCCTCCGCGAACGCCGCGCGCATCCGCTCGTAGATCGCCCTCAACTCTTCCATATTCTCACTCTCCCCCGATCCTCACGCTCACTTCAAGTGTCTCGCCTTCATAGAGCAGCGCGGCGCGCAGCAGCAGAAGGTCGCCCTTCTGCTCCAAAGAAACGCCGCTCACCGTCAGCCCCGCTTCCTCCGCCAGTGCCTCCGCCACATACCGCTTCGCCGCCGTCTCGCGTCTCTCTCCCTTCTCCCGCCACAAAAGGTGCAGCTCGCTTCCAAGCTCCGGCGCAAGCGGAAAGCTTCCGCGCCGCACGCTCAGCTTGTAGAGCACGCGCTCCAAAAGCTCCTCCCGGCCGCTCGCGCGTACGAGAGCGCCCGCGCCGTCGGATACATAGTCCCGATCCTTGATCTTCAGCTCCATCTCTCATCCTCCCAGCGCCAGAAACGGCACGCCATTGATGAACAATAAGCCGTTGATGTCGATCCTGCCGCTGTTGTGCAGCACGATCTCCGCCCCCGCAGCGGAGCGGATGCGCACCTCGCCCGGTGCAAGCGCTTCGCCCGCCTGCTCCGGCACGCCCACAGCATAGCTCTCCTCGCCGAAGGTCCCCCCGCGCACGATGAGCACATCCTCACCCTTGCACGGCTGCCACTCGTAGCCGCCCGGCCCCACGGTCTTCACCTCTCGCTTTTCCCCGCTGCTGAAAACCGCCAGTTCGCCGCCTTCGATCGTCACCGTGCCGTCCTGCGCCGAGGCGACATCCTGCAACTCATGCGCCGCCAGTTTTTTCGATAACCACATCGTCTTCACTCCCTCTGCAAGCATAGCTCGCTCGTCTCTCCGCTCTCACCGAAGCGGCGCGAGCTCTCGATCACGCGGAACCGTCCGCTCACGCCGACTTTCGTCCCGTTCACCTGCGCTATGTCGCCGGGGGCGGCGGAAAACTTTCCTGCGATCGTCACGCGCAGCGTCTCCGCCCCCTCCTCCGATTTTTTGATCTGATACTCGCCCGTGCAGCGCATCGCCTGCGCGCCGCTCCTTGCCGGCACATAGAAGACCCTTCGGCTCGCACCGCCGCGCGCGCAGAAGGCGGCATTTTTCACGCTCCGGCGCACGCCCGCCTTTTTGTCCACCACCAGCGCCTCGGCGATCACGCCGTAGCGCCTGTCGCAGTAGGCAAGCGCCGTCACGCCCGTCCGCTCGTCGATCGTCACATCCGCGCCGGAGCGCGAACGCCTCAGTTCAAGCGCCCCGCTCTTGTTAAAATACGGCTCAATGCCCCCGTGCAGCGCCGCAAAGTCGTGCAGCACCTTCCACTGGCTCGACCCGTTCGCCACGCGGTAACGCGGCGCCGCCGCCTCGTCATAGCCCGCGCAGAGGATGCCGTACGGCGTCACGTGATTTTTGAGGATCTCTCCCATCGTCGCCCGTTCATAACTCACCGCTTCGGCCTCGTTGTCGAGCAGGAGCGCGGCAAGGCCGCGCCCGCTCAGCTCCAGCTGCATTCCCTTTTCATCGCACGTCACATTTGTCTCGTCAATCACGCCCGCAAACTCTGTTGCGCCGTCCTCCCGCGCGTGAAAGTGCACCGCGCGGCGCAGCGTCTCCGCCATTGCCGGGTCATAGGGGCACCTGAGCGAAAAGCTGTCGCACGGCACGCTGCCCGTATAGGAAAACTCCCACCGCAGCAGCGTCGGCAGCTCATACTGCGCGCCGTCGCAGGTCGTGATATACCCCTTCATCACGGCAGGATCACCCGCTCTCCCACCGTGATAAGATTTGGGTTTCTGATCTGCGGATTCGCCTTCAGAAGCGCCGCAAGCGTCACGCCGCGCGCATTTGCAATGCCCCACAGCGTATCCCCGCGATGCACCGTATGGACCGCGCCGCCCATCGTTCCCTTCGCGCTTCTCCCGCTTCCGCCCGCCTCATCCACGCGGATGAGCGACGCGTCGAGCGGGCTTGTCTCCCAGAAAGCAAAGCGATAGCGCACATAGTTCTCAAGCGGCTGCTGGGCAAGCTCGAGCGACACAAAATATGCCTGCGCCACCTGCCACACCGGATGGATCAGCAATCCCGCCCCACCCTGATAGAAGACCGACGCCAGCTTTTTGAACTCGTCGTAGGCGCCCTTCCCCGCAAAGACGCCCTCGCCCTCCATCACGCGGTAGCTCAGTCCCAGATCCTGCATCCCGTAGCGCCCGAAGGGCACCTTCGCCACCGCCACACGCCGCTGAAAGCGGATGGTATATGTCTCCGGATTGTGCGGCCACACATAGTCCTTGTATCGCATCGGTGCAAGGTTCATTCTTCTCTCGTCCTCTCTCAGTAGAATAAAAAGCCGCCGTCATAGCGCCGCGCGTCGCGCTCGAGGCTCTGCGAAAAGGCTTCCGTCTCCCGCATCTCCCGCTCCTGCGAGAGTGTGAAGGCGTCCCGCTCTTTCGCCGCTGCAATGCCCGCCGCGGCGGTCATGTTCTTCCCCAGCTCCTGCCGGAGCCATACCGCCGCACTCCCGCCGCCGTGCGTCGCGCTTTCCTCCCACAGAGGGGCGGCCGCGTGCGCCGTCATGCCCACCGGCGCTGCGCGCCCCTCCGCTTTCTCCCGCGCAGATGAGGGCGCGCCGGGTGCGCCGCGCAGTTTTTGCATTGCCCGCGCCGCCGCGCTCCCCGTTTCCCCGTCCGCCGCACTCTCCGCGCGTTCACTCTGCACCGGTGCCGCTTCTTCCCCGTCGTCCGCCGCGTCGCCGTTCTTTTCCGCAGCGCCGATGCTCTTCGCCGCCGGACGGGACAGGCGCTCTCTGAGCGCCTTCTCCCTCTCGCGCCACAGCTCCGTGCCGCGCAAGAGCACCCACTCAATGTAGTTCAAGCCTTTCTCCCCTCCTTCATGCGCAGGTAGCGCGCCATGTCAAAGGCCGCGTTGTCCCCGCCCGCCGTGTCGGCGAGCAGCTCTCCGCAAACGCTGCACCGCGCCTCCTCCGCGCGCTGCCTGCACGCAGGACACATCCGCTCCAGCGCTTCCTCCCGGTCGAGCAGCTCGTGCATCAGGCAGTAGAGGTAGTCCCCGTCCGTCATCTCCTGCGCTCTTTTTTCGCTCGGCAGCGCCCCGGCATATCGGAGCACGCGCCATTTCAGCCGCTCGTAGGGCGCGTGCTCCAGGCTTTTTTTAGTGCTTCCACCCGCTCGCGCTCGTCCTCGCACGAGGGGTTGCCCGCCCCGTCGAGCAGCGCGTAGCGCGATACGAGCGCGTTGATCTCTCCGACGCTCAGCGCGTTTTCCACATCCTCCGCGCTCGCAAAGACCTCCGCGCCGTTCTCGTTTTCCCGCAGGCTTCGCCGCAGCAGCGCCGCGTTCGCCCGCAGTGCCTGCTCCTCCTCGTCCCGGCAGTCCTCCTGCGCGATCTCGCGCCGCAGCGCGAGCGTCTCGCGGGCCGAGAGCAGGCGCAGCACGCACGCTCTTTCGCCGATGCGCACGCGCTCTTCCCTCTCGCGCCCGAGAAAGCTCAAAAGCGCCCCGTCCATCAGTTCATGATCTCCATGCGCTTGCGCGCGATGATCGTCACCTTCTCCGCGGCGGGGTCGCCGAGCTTGCCCGCCTCTTCAATGCTGCTCCAGCGGCACTGCGAGTAGATGATGCGCTTATCGGGCTTGCAGATCACGAGTGAAAAGTCGTTCAGCTCGTAAAAGTTGATGCCGTCACCGATGGCCTCGTCCGTCGCGTACAGGCGGCTGAGCTCCAGCGTGTACTTGTTCGCGCCCGCGATCGTCGCCACCGGCTCGTTTTCGCCAAAGGCCTCGATCTCGCGGCTCGTGCGGGTTGCCTTGGTCGTGTAGCTCTGCACCACCGCGACCTTTTTGCCGTCCACCTCCAGATAGATGTCGCTGCTCAGGGGTAAGACCGTATTCGCCATCATTTTCCCTCCTTATACCGTGATGTGTGCCGTCAGATAGATGCGGTTCAGCCCGTGCGCCACCGTGAAGCTGAACTCCACCTGGCACACCGTTGGGTCGCTCGCAAGCGCGCTCACCAGCACCTCGCCGTAGCTGTCCACGATCTCGCGGTTTTTCATTTCCTCCAGCTCGAGCACCACCTGCGAGCGGATCGCGCCGCGGCTCTGGGCTGTATTTTTGCTGCGGGCAAAGCGTGCGCGCAGCGCGCTGCGGATCGTCGGGATGACCTCGTCGGCGATCAGGATCGTCGTCAGCTCACGCCACGTCGTGTCCGCCGCGCCGCCGCTCGTTGTCTTCGTCGTGATGCCGCGCACCGGCGAGCACACACCGCCCACGTACTCGATGGGCGTCACGCCGCCGCGCACGAGCTGGTCGATCTCGTTGTCGCCGAGGCGCTTGCTCACGCCGGCGATGCCGGAAAGCACCGCGCCGTTGATGGGAACGGACGCATCGCTGCTCTGCGCGATCGCGCCCGCCACCGCCGCAGCCGCGAACACCGCGCTCGCCTCTGCGCCGTCATCCAGCATGATATCCGGCCCCACCAGCACCACGCGCTCGCTGTTGAGCTTCTTTGCGTGCTCCGTCATCTGCGCCACGCTCTCCTTTGCGCCGCCCACGACCGCAATGCGTTCGCGGCGCGCCTTCGATGCGTTCTCCACGTCCGTTTTAAGGCTCTGGTGCACCTCGGCCGACGCGCTGTCGCACACCACGATGCCCACATCTTCCTCCTCGTCGAGCGCCGCAAACGCGCTCGCGTAGTCCGCCGCGCCGGTCGCGTCCTTGCCGACGGCCACTGCCTTCACCGCGCCCGCGCCGTTCAAAAAGAGCATCTTCAGCAGCGTGCTCATACCCTGCGCGCCGTCTTCGTCCTCGCCAAATGTGCTCTTGCCCTCCTCATAGGAGGTGATGAGGTACACCTTGTTCGCTTCTCCCTTCGCCGCGGTCGCCGCCGCGCCGATGGTCTTTGCTGCCGCGCGTGCGCTCACCACGCTCGATGCGTCGTAGGACGAATACACGCCCGGCCGCTCATGGATCGTACTATTCACGTTCTTTCACCGTGCCTTTCAAAACAAAATCGGTAAATACCGTCTCGTCCTCCGCCATCTCGCAGAGGAAATACGCCTCGTATGCCGCGCTCGCGCGCAGGTGGAACATTCCCGTCACCTTGTCCCATTCCGTCTGTCCAAGGTGCAGCTCGCGCAGCCTCAGCCCCTCCGGCAGCGCCGTCATCAGTGCCTGCATTACGCGCTCCGCCGCCTCCTCGCAGCTGTCCGCGCCAAGAGCGCGCGGTGCGAAAACGTCCATTGAAAGCTTGAGCGCCATTCGCCTGCCGTACACCTCGCGCACTCCCTGTGTCCCCTCGTCCGTCCGCCGTCCGAGGTATTCAAGTCCCCCGCCAGGCTCGATGACCGTTTCCCGCACGCCGACCGCCGTCACGGCGCTCTCGCTCATTTTGAATTTCTCCGCGCTGTAGCTCTCCTCCGCCGCGCCGCCCGCAGCGGCGATGGCCGCCGCCACCGCGCGCTTTACCTGCTTCACCGCCGTCATGCGCTCGCCTCCTCCGGATGCAGGATCGCCCAGTAATAGACGATCTCCTCGCCCGCGTAGAACGGCGCAGCTCTGCGCACGACGTACTGTGTCCCCCCGCAAACCACGCGGTCGCCCATCTCGATCTCGACCTCCGCCGGCCCGAGATAGCGCCAGCACTGCTCGCTCACCGCGCCCAGCACCGTCACGGAAAACGGCTCTTCGCCGCTCTCGCGCCGCAGCGGCTGGACAAATGCCTTCGTTTGCACCGCGTTTTCCCCGCGGCGCACCTCCGCGCTCATCCCATAGCGTTCAAACGCTTCGCTCAGCATCTTTTTCATCCCTGCACCCCGAAAAAGCAGAACGAGCCGTCCTTTGTATAGGGCCGCATCAGCATCCGCGCCTGCGCGCACAGTGCCTCAAGCCGCCTGCCGCTCTCTCCGGATGCACGCTTCGTCACCGTCAGGTCGCCCGCGCGCAGGGAGGATAGCTCCTCCCCGCCCGCTCCCGCGCTTTCCAGCGCCGCCGCCGCCAAAAACGCCGCCGCGCAGATGAACGCGCTCTCGCACATCTCCTTGGAAACGCCGTCTCTCAGCTGCTTTTCAAGCGCCTCCTCCTGCGCCGCGCACAGCAGCGCAAGCGTTTCCCGCTCGCTCTCGTCCGCCTTTGTCATCGCGCAGGCGATCGCAAGGATCCGCCCGCTCATGCTCTCCGCCATTTCGCCGCCTCCTCACTTTTTTTACTGCAAGGACAGCACCTTCGAGGCCTCCTGATACGGCTTTGCAAAGCCGGAAATGCTCGTGATGGCCGCGCGCTCAAGCTGGCGGTCGATGAGCTTGTCATACTCCACCAGCACCTCGCTGCCGCAGATGCGCTCGAGCGCATAGTTCTTATCAAGGCCGATGATCTTGCCCTCGGGCATTGCGCTCGTGCGCAGGAGCTTCGCGCCCAGCGGGGTCGTAAGCGTACCCGTGCCCTGGAAGTTGAGACCCGTCAGCGGGTTCTGGAATTCCTGCAGCTTGAGCATTTTCAGCATCATGTCGTTGCCCATCAGCAGCGTGTTCATCGTGTAGGGGTCGAACTGCGACCAGAAGCCCAGCAGCGCATCGTAGCTCAGCGTCCCCTTTGCGCCGCCAACGCCCGCATCACCGACGGTGTAGCGGTCGGCCGCGTTGCCGTTGCCGTCGCCGTTCATCAGCACCTCGATGGCGTCCTTCAGGTGCATACGCGCGATGTACGCGCCGATCTGGCGCAGCGTCACAGAGAAGAGGTCGAGTCTCTGGAAGCGGATCGCCTCGTAGGACGCCACCAGCATTCTGCCGCGCTTGTGAAGCTTCACGAGATTTTCCTGCGTGCGGATGCTGGTCGTCGGGATGCTCGCGCCCTCCTCCACGCGCTTGAGCTCCTTGTCGTCGTCCGTCGGCACGGACGCGATGGAGCGGTAGTCCATCCCGTCAAAGTTCGTCACCGTCGCGGTGATGTCGGGCAGGATGTCGCTCTCCATGCCCTGGCGCACCACGCGGGAGACGAACTCCGGAAACAGTACGGACGATTCGCTCGTGTGGAAGAACTTTTCCACCATGTCGCTGCCCGCGCCCTTAACGTGGATGTCAAAGCGCTTGAGCTGTCGCTGGAAGGCGTCCAGCCCCTCGAGCGCCGTGCCCTGATAACTCTCGCTCGGGTCAAGGCCCTCGAGCACCTTCAGAAAGCTCTTGCCGCTTTGGCCGTACATACCCTTTTCAAGTTTCACGTTTTCATACTGATATGCCATTGTTCCTTTTCCTCCTTAAAGCTTGATGTCCACGGTCTTCTCCATGCTGTCCACATTCAGGATGAGATACTCTCTGCCCTTCGCCGCGTTCACGCTCACGCCGCCCGTACCGTCGGCAGTAAGCTTGCTGTAGCCGGCCGCCGGAGCCGTGTCGCCGCTGTAGCGCAGTCTGACAATGCCGCCGAGCTGCACGCTGCAAGCCTTGCCGTCGCGCGCGACTGAGCGCACCACGCCGCAAAAGGCGTCCTCCGCGCCGCATCTTGCCGCCGCGCCGTCTGCGCCGACCTTGACCACCGTGTCCTCGCTCACGCCCGCGCCGCACTTGAGCGTCGCGCACCATTCGCCGATGCCCTGATAAGAAATGCCCATAAAAGTTCCTCCTCCGTTTTTATTCCAAAAGCGCCGCCGCTTTTTGGCCCTTTTTATACGCGGAAGTCGCTCTCGTCCTCCGCTGCCTTCGTCTTTTTGCCGTAGGTGAGCTGCGTGCGCAGCCCCAGCTTCTTCGCCGCGCGCGCATGATAGATGCGCTCCATGGCCTTCAGCTCGCCCTCGTCGAGCTTTTCCAGCATCTTTTCAACCGTCTCGCCGTCCGCCTCCTGCTCCGCCACCAGCATCCAGCGCTTCGCCTCTTCGCGCAGTGCGCTCATATAGCGCGCACCGAGCGCCGCCTGCTTTTCAAGCGTCTCAAGCTCTTCAAGATTCGCGCGCGACCCGCGGCGCTTGACGAGCATCTTGAGCGTCCCCGCCTCTCCGCCGCCGCAGCGCTTCAAAACGCCTGCGCGCGGCTGCGCCGGAACTGCAACAAAGCTCCACTCATAGGCGTCCTGCGCCTCCGTCAGCTCCGCGCAGCAGAGCTTCCCGCCGTATCTCTCACCCTTTCGGTGGGCGCATTTGCCCATCTCCTCGCCGCACACAGAGCACCTGCAATGCGCCACGCTGCACCCAACGCTCACCTCTTTTTTGATGCCGCCCTCGATCTCGGCGATCAGCGCGTCGTTCGCGCCGCCGCGCAGCATGTAGGCATATCCCTTGAGATAGCATCGCCCCTCGCCTGCGGAACAAACGCCCTCTTCCTCCACCACCTCCGTGCGGTAGATGCGCGCCGCCTGTCCCTTTGCGCTCCACTCGTGGTCAAAAATGCCGCTCTTGCCCACAAACAGTTCCGCCAGTTCCTCAAGCGTTGCGCGCGGGAAGCGCTCGCCGTCCCGGTCCACCTCGTTGTCGCACAGGCGCACGGCAAAGGTGTATACCTCGTCCGCGCCGAGCGCGCGCTTGGTAAAGGTGTTGATGGCACTGAGCTCCTCGTTCGTCACCGCGCTGTTTTTCACTCCCCGGCTCTCTTTTTTCACTTCCATCATCATTTCTCCTCCGCTTCGTCATTTTCCACTCTCAGCTTGCGCGCCTGCTGCAAGTAGAGCGCCGCTCTTGCTTCCTCCACCTCGTCCTGCAAATTGATATCCTCCCAGTCCACCGTAAAGCGGCAGCCGTAGCCGTGCAGGCGCAGCCACAGCGCGCATATGCGCTCCACCGCCGGCGTGAGCGTGCGCCGCAGCGCCGTGATCTCGCTCGTGAGCATATCCGCCTGCTGCGCGCTCATCCGCTCGGTCGAGGACCAGTTCAGTCCCAGCATGAACGGCGGCAGCCCCGTTTTTGCCACCAGCTGCTCAAGGATCTGCCGCACCGGCGTCGTGCTGTCGAGGATCTGGTTGTCCGCGCCGATGGCCTTGATCGACACATCCCCCACCGACACAAAGTCGCGCACGCTGCCGTTTCTGCTCTCCTGCATCGCCCTCGACCATTCCTCCGCGATCTGCTCGGCGCGCTCCTGCGCCGCCCCTCGGTCCAGCTCCTCGCCCTGCGGCTTGTAGACAACCGCAAAGCGCACGTTGCCGCAGCGCTCCCAATTTTTCCCCATCGCGTCGTAGATCTTGATGAGCAGCCCCGTCAGATACGGCATCGAGCGCAGCATCGACACGCCGTAGGGGTGGTCCGCCTCGGGGTTATAGGGCGTGAAGAGCAGCAGATCCTGGTAGGCAAGCCTCACACTGCGCCCGCACTCGTCCCGCCCGGCAAGATAAAAGTCCAGCGGGTTCTCCCCCTCGTGCACCTCCACCTGCGAAACGTCCGCGCACAGCACCGCCGCGATCTCGCGCCCCGCCGCATCCGGCACGATCTCGCCCACCGCTCGCCCGCAGGTGATGAGCGAATCAAGGTAGCAGTCGAGAAACGCGTGGATGCCGTGCTGGCCGCGTCCCACCGGCACCCCGCGCAAAAACTGCCCCAGTTCCCGCTCTGCGTTCCGATTCTCGCAGTAGACCTTCACGCCGTTCGACAGCCGGATGATCTTGCCGATGGCCGCATCCACCACCGGCACCGCCTCGCGCACCATGCGGTAGAGCGCCGTCTCCCCGTCCAGCAGCGGCACATAGCGCTCCAGCTCGCCGAATGTACGCTGTCCGGCGCTTCTCAGCTGCACCGCCGCCTCTCCGCCCGTGCTTCTCTCCTTTTGAAAGCGTCTTTTCATCTTCGCCCTCTCCTTTTCGTTTTCTTCAGCGCGCCGTGCGCTCCACCGCGCGCAGCGCGATCGCGCCGCCGCGCCCTCTTCCCGCGATCGACATGGCAAAATACCGCATCTCGTCCATCGCGTGATCTTTTTCCTTTCTCGGCCTGTCGTGCCCCGCACCGCCGTCCTCCCAGCAGTACTGCGCGATCTCTTTGAGGCTGTTTTCGCACCCCTCGCAGATCACGATCTTCCCCCGCTTCAAGAGGTCCGCCGTCACCCTCAGCCCGTCGGCCACGTTGTTGTCCGCGCGGCTCACAGGAAAGCCCGCGCGCCTCACCGCCTCGATAAAGCTCGCCGCCGACGGGTCAACGATGACCTTCTCCACCGTCTCTCCCTCGGTAAAGCGCCTGAGATCTTCGAGATACTCCGCGTCCGTCTTCTGCCTGCCCTCCTTCCGCGCGTCGTAGTAGTATTCCTTCACGCGGTACCACACGCCGCCCCTCAGCGCCCACAGTCCAAAGCTCATCGGGTTCACCGTCCCGTAGTCAACGGATACCCGCACCCTCTCCCACGGCTTTTCCGGCACACCCGCGCAATACTCCTCGGGCGTAAAAAAGTCGTAGATGAGTCCCTTCGCCGCCGTCCACTCGCCCAGTACAAAGCGGCGGTAAAAGGTACCGCTGTACGCCTTTTCGTACCGTGCGCGGATGCGCGGCGAGAGCGAGGGGTTGTCCTCCATCGTAAAGTGCAGGTAGAGCGCCCCGCGCTCCTCCGCGCGCAGGATCCACTCGCGGTAAAACCAATGCTGCGGCCCCTCGGGGTTGCAGTTGAACCACAGCCTGCTGCCCGATACGCTGCATCGCGCGCTCGCCTGCTCCACGAAAGAGCGCGGCATCAGCGCCGCCTCGTCGAAGAGTACGCCCGCGAGCGTGATGCCCTGAATGAGCGCCGCGCTCCCCTCGTCGTGCCCGCCGAAGAGATAAAAGCGGTTCTCCCGCCCGCCGCAGCGCACGATCAGCAAGTTTTCGCTGCGCTTTTCCTCGCAGCGGAACCCAAGACCGCCAAGCCACGGCAAGATCTCATGCAGCACGTTGCGCCGCAGCGACACGATCGTCTTCCCGCACAGGGCGAATTGCCGCTCGTCGAAGCGCTTCATCGCCCACAGAAAAAAACCAATGCCCATCGAGAGCGTCTTCCCGCTTCGCACCGCCCCGTCGCAGATGATCGCGTCAAACTGCCGGTACTTCGGGTTCGCCCACCAGGTCATCGCCTCTTTCTGCTTGGCGGAAAACTTCTTTACGCCCGCCAATCGTCTCTCTCCTCTCCCGCCTGCTCCAGCGCCTGCAAGAATTCCTCCGTCTCGTCCTCGCCGCCGCTGCCGAGCATCTCGTAGAGCACGCCGAGCGCCTTCACGCGGTCGACGAATTTCACCTCCACCGCTCCGTTCGCCCCCCGCTTGATCTCCGACACCGCCGAAAGGTCCATGCGCTGCACCCGCTGCGGCGTCACCTTCTCAAGGTACATCAGCTCCACGCCGTGGTTCGCCTTGCCGAAGGCGATCTTTCCGAGCGCCGCGATCACATCCTCGCGCCGAAGCTCCTTTTTCGCCATCGTATCCCCCCATTCGCATTTCTCTTTTCACTTCCACCCCGCGCGCCCCGCTTTGTTGCACGTTCCGGTGCACGCCGTCTCGTTTTCGGGCAAAAAAATAGGGGCGGACCGCTTTTTCAGGCGGTCCGTCCCTATTTCGTCTTGATTCTCTTATTCTTCGAGCAGCAGTCGCGTGAGCGCCGGCGCATCGTCCGCGATGACCGTCGCGCCCGCCGCGGTGATCGTCTCGCGCGAGCGGAAGCCCCAGCTCACCGCGATGACCGGCAGCCCGGCGTTCAGCCCCGTCTGCACGTCCACCTCGGAATCTCCGATAAACACCGCGCCCTCGCGCGTTTCGCCAAGCGCCTTGAGCGCATCGTCCACCAGGTCAGGATACGGCTTGCAGCGCACGCCCTCCTTCGCGCCGACGGCATAGTCCATCCGGCCGCCGAAATACTCCTCGCTCAGCTTTTTCACCGCCGCGTCCGGCTTGTTCGACACCACCGCTGTCTTTACGCCGTGCGCTTTCAGCGCGCCCAGCATGTCCAGCAGCCCGTCGTAGACCTTCGTTTTGATCCGGCAATGCTCCTGATAGTACGCGCGATACGCCGTCAGCGCCTTCGCGATATTCTCCTCGCTCGTTCCCTCCGGCACAGCGCGGCGGATCTGCATCTCCGCCCCGTTGCCGACAAAGCGGCGCATTTCCTCCAGGCTTCTCTCCGGATAGCCCATCTCGCGCAGCACGTGGTTCGTGCTGTCGCGCAGATCCTCGAGCGTGTCGAGCAGCGTACCGTCCATATCAAAAAGGGCTGTCTTATATGCCATCATTCATTCCTCTTTTCTCGCTTTTTGCATTTTTCGGCCCTATTATAATTGCCATGCGCACAAAGTTCAAGGCCATATTCTCTCATATCTTTACTTCTGTACCATTGCACAGCTCTTTTTCATCTGATATAATTTTTCTATCAATTGATAGAAAAGGAGCGCTTTCATCATGCACGAACTGGAACGACTCTATCATATTCACTGCGCCCAGGGCGAAGTCGGCCGCTATGTCATCATGCCCGGCGACCCCGGCCGCTGTTCCTCCATCGCCGCTCTTTTCGACGATGCCCACCTCGTCGCGCAAAACCGCGAATACACCACCTATACCGGCACCCTCCTCGGGGAAAAGGTCTCCGTCTGCTCCACCGGCATCGGCGGCCCCTCCGCCGCCATCGCCATGGAAGAGCTGCACCAGCTCGGCGCGGATACCTTCATCCGCACCGGCACCTGCGGCGGCATCGACCTCTCCGTCAAGTCCGGCGATATTGTCGTCGCCACCGGCGCCATCCGCTTTGAGCACACCTCGCGCGAGTATGCGCCCATCGAGTTCCCTTCCGTTGCCGACTTTGACATCACCCTCGCCCTGCGCGAGGCCTCTCTCGCCCTCGGCTACCCGACGCACACCGGCGTTGTCCAGTGCAAGGACAGCTTCTACGGCCAGCACAGCCCCGAAAAGAGCCCTGTCTACTACGAGCTCCTTCAAAAGTGGGAGAGCTGGAAGCGCCTCGGCGTCAAGGCGAGCGAGATGGAGTCCGCCGCGATGTTCGTCGTCGCCGCCGCGCTCGGCTGCCGCTGCGGTTCCTGCTTCCATGTTGTCTGGAATCAGGAGCGCGAGAAGGCCGGCCTCGACCAGGACATGAGCGAAGACACCTCCGCTTCCGTCAAGGTCGCCGTTGAAGGCCTCAAGCGCATCATCCTGCGCGACCGCGAGCTTGCCGCCCTGCCCGAAAACGCGCAGAAGCTGCTCGAAAAGAAGGAAAAGGGGCTGCTCCATGAGTAAGAAAAAAGTCATCGGGATCCTCGGCGGCATGGGCCCTCTCGCCACCGCCGACCTCTTCCGCAAGATCACCGAGCACACTGCCGCCTCCTGCGATCAGGACCACCCCCGCGTGTGCATCGACTCCAACACAAACATTGCCGACCGCACCGCCGCGCTCCTGCACGGCGGCGCGGACCCCGTGCCCGAAATGGTCAAGAGCGCCCAGCGCCTTGCCTCCATCGGCGCGGAGCTTCTCATCATGCCCTGCAACACCGCCCACAACTTTTATGATGCCGTCGCCGCGAGCGTTTCCATCCCCGTTCTCCACATGATCGCCATCACGCGCGATGCGCTCAAAGCCCGCGGCGTCAAGTGCGCCGGCCTTCTTGCGACCGACGGCACCGTGCAGACCGGCATCTACCAGCGCACCTTCGAGGGCAGCGGCATTGAGCTTCTCGTCCCCGAAAACGCCGCCGATCAGGCCGCCGTCATGGACATCATCTACAACGGCGTCAAGGCGGGCGACCTTGCGCACGACGCGGCCGCGTTCCGCGCGGCCTGCGAGCATCTGCTCGCGCGCGGAGCGGAGGTGCTTATCCTCGGCTGCACGGAGCTGCCCCCCGCGTTCGACATTTACCACCTCGACTATCCCAACGTCGACCCCACGCTCGAGCTGGCGCTTGCCGCCATCCGCGCCGCGGGCTGCGAAACGAAGTAAGGAGGCTCCCATGAGCTACGCCGATCAGGTCTTCCGCGCCAACTGTCTCGACATTCTGCAAAGCGGCGTGCGCGACGATGACCTCACCGTTCGTCCTCACTGGGCCGACGGCGCCCCCGCCCACACGATCAAAAAGTTCGGTCTTGTCAACCGCTACGATCTGCAAAAGGAATTTCCCATTCTCACGCTCCGCCGCACCTATCTCAAAAGCGCGGTGGACGAGCTTCTCTGGATCTGGCAGAAGAAGTCGAACAACGTCCATGACCTTTCCTCCCACATCTGGGATTCCTGGGCGGATGAAACAGGCTCCATCGGCAAAGCCTACGGCTACCAGCTCGGCGTGAAGCACCAGTACAAGGAGGGCCTGTTCGACCAGGTCGACCGCGTGCTCTATGACCTCAAGCACAACCCCGCCTCGCGCCGCATCCTGACAAATCTCTACAACTTTGAGGACCTGCACGAGATGCACCTCTACCCCTGCGCCTATTCCATGACCTTCAACGTATCGAATGGCACGCTCAACGCCATTTTGAACCAGCGCAGTCAGGATATGCTCGCCGCCAACAACTGGAATGTCTGCCAGTATGCAGTGCTCGTGCACATGCTCGCGCAGGTCTCCGGTCTCAGGGCGGGCGAGCTTGTCCACGTCATTGCCGACGCGCACATTTACGACCGCCACATCCCCATCATCGAGCAAATGCTCGCAGAGCCCGAGCATCCCGCGCCCACCTTCCGTCTCGACCCCGCCGTCACGGATTTTTACGCCTTCACGCCCGACAGCGTCCATCTCGAGGGTTACGAATACAGTCCCTTTGAAGAAACGATCCCCATCGCCATCTGACGCATCCCTGCCGGACAAAAAACACTTTAGAAAGTCTGGAGCATCACAAATATGACTGCAATCGTCTGCGTTTCCCAAAACTGGGGCATCGGCCGCGAAGGTGCGCTGCTGTTCCACATCTCTGCCGATCTCAAGCGCTTCAAGTCGCTCACCGTCGGCAGGACCGTCATCCTCGGGCGCAAAACGCTCGACACCTTCCCCGGCGGCAAGCCCCTCAAGGACCGCCGCAACATCGTTCTCACCCGCCGCGAGCGCAGCATCCCCGGCGCGGAGATCGTCCACTCCTTTGACGAGGCCATCGCCCTCGGCGGGGACGACGCTCTCGTCATCGGCGGCGCAAGCGTCTACATGGCGCTGCTCGACCGCTGCGAGCGCGTCTGCGTCACCAAGGTATACGCCTCGGCGGACGCTGACAGCTTCTTTCCCTGCCTCGACAGCAGCCCCGACTGGCGCATCGAGCACGAGAGCGAGATGCTCGAGGAAAACGGTCTCAAGTTCCAGTTCGTCGACTACGTCCGCAATTGAATCACGAACGCGCAAAAGAGGGGCCCTGCCCCTCTTTTTTGCATTGCTTTTGTGCCCCGCCTTTGCTACAATAAGGTTTAAGAATTTTTCCGCAGGAGGGTCATTTCCATGTCAGTCAAGATCGCACCGTCCATTCTCTCCGCCGACTTTTCCGAGCTCGGTGCCGGCGTTGAAGCCATTTCCACCGCCGATTATGTCCATTTCGACGTAATGGACGGCTGCTTCGTCCCCAATATCAGCATCGGCATCCCCGTGCTTCAGTCCATCCGCAAGCGCACGGCGCTGCCCATCGACGTACACCTGATGATCGTACAGCCCGAGCGCTATGTCGATCAGTTCTGCGACGCGGGCGCGGACCTCGTCACCTGCCATGTCGAGGCCGACACCCCCGAAAAGATCTCCCTCGCGCTCGATAAGATCCACGCCAAGGGCAAGAAGGCCGGCGTCGTCTTAAAGCCCAACACGCGCGCCGAGGCGGTGCTGCCCTTCCTCGACAAGTGTGACATCGTGCTCGTGATGACCGTCGAGCCGGGCTTCGGCGGACAGAAGTTCATGGCCGACATGATGCCCAAGGTCGCCGCCATCCGCCGCTACATCGATGAGCGGAACCTTGACTGCGAGCTTGAGGTCGACGGCGGTGTGGACGCTGTGACGTGCAAGACCTGCATCGAGGCGGGTGCAAATGTCCTCGTCGCCGGCTCCGCCGTCTACAAGGCCGCCGACATTCCCGCCAAGATCAAAGAGCTGAGAGGGTAAGGCCGATGGAATACTTTCCTGCGGCGCTTGAAAAGCTCGTTGAGCAGTTCGCGCGCCTGCCCGGTATCGGCAGCAAGAGCGCCCAGCGCCTCGCCTTTTTCGTGCTGAGCCTGCCCGAGGACGAGGCCAAAGCCTTCGCTGACGCCATCGTCGACGCCAAGCGCACCGTCACCTTCTGCCCCGTCTGCCGCAATTTGACCGACGGCGGGCTATGTCCCATCTGCTCGTCCGCAAAGCGCGATGAGCACCTCATCTGCGTCGTCGCTGACCCGCGCGACGTGGTCGCCATCGAGCGTGCGCGCGAGTACAACGGCCGCTATCATGTGCTGCACGGCGTCATCTCGCCGATGAACCATGTAGGGCCAGACGATCTTGAGATCAAGTCTCTTCTCGACCGTGTGGCACAGGGCGGCGTCGAAGAGGTCATCATGGCGACGAACCCCGACACCGAGGGCGAGGCGACGGCGATGTACCTGGCCCGGCTCCTGCGTCCCTTCGGCGTGCGCGTCACGCGCCTTGCCTACGGCATCCCCGTCGGCGGACACCTTGAATTTGCCGACGACGCCACGCTCATGCGCGCCCTCGAAGGCCGCCGCGATATCTGAAAATGCACGCAAAAAAGGACGAGTTCAAAAGAACTCGTCCTTTTCATTTTGCTTTTCTTACATCATTTTGATGGTGTAATACACCGCGAGCAGGAAGGTCGCCGCAGCAAGCACCCACAGCCCGTAATAGGCAATGCCGGAAGCGAACAGCGCGATCACGATGGCCGCGAGGCACAGGCCCAGCACCGCATAGATGAGCTTGTAGTTGCCGCCCTGTGACACGATGCGAAGGCCGCCGAGCTTTTCAAGCTTGCCCTCGTTCTTGCCCGCCTTGCACACGGCGATTGCAAGCGCCGCGATCACAAGTGCCGCAAAGACGCTGCACCCGATCACAAGAGTGCTCCACGTCTCGCTTCCGCCGCCGCGGTGAACAAGATACATCGCCATCATCGCCGCCGTCAGCGCAAGTGCCTGGAGCGAAAACTCGCGCGGGTAGAGCAGGAACACAATGCCCAGCAGCATCGCCACTGGCACAAGCACGCACATTGCCTTCGTTCCCTGCGGATAGATCTTGAGCATCAGCTCAGAGGACATTGCGAAGAAGAACCCCGCGCACAGAAGCCACGGCGCGGCAGGCGCGAAGCGCGTCCACTTTTTGCGCATGATCCACAGCACAAGCCCCGCGCCGAAAGCTGCGGCGCCGGCGATCCCGAGGACCTTCAAAACGCTCATCATCACAAGGACCTGTCCCACAGCGCCCTTGACGAAGTAATTGTTTACCATCAGCAGATAAAATTCAGCCACCAGACCGACCGTGAGCAGGATCATCGCGCGGTTGACGTTGCGGTCGCTCTTGGCCATACGCTCTGCGCGCTTATTGTTATTTGCCATCTATTCGAGCCTCCAAAAAGGTGATCGTTTTGTAAGCGCCCTTTGCGGGCGGAAACACTACAGCATAGTATAATAGCAGAAGCGGGCGCATTTGGCAAGGGAAAATTCTTATTCTTCTGTCATTCGTTCCCTTTTTGTGCTTTTCTGCCGTGCTTGCAATTCTCTCCCGCAGCCCGTATAATAGGGCCTCAGATCACAAAAGGAGGAATCCCTCATGTCCATGGTTCAGATCAAAAAGCTCCGCGAAAATGCGGTTCTTCCCGCGCGCGGCTCTGCCTTTGCCGCCGGTTACGACCTCTGCGCCTGCCTGGAAGGCGACGAAACCGTCATCATCCCCCCGCACCACACCCTCAAGATCGGCACGGGCCTCGCCTTCGCGCTGCCCGAGGGCACGTTCGGCGCGGTCTTTGCCCGCAGCGGCCTTGCGAGCAAGCAGGACCTGCGCCCCGCCAACTGCGTCGGCGTGGTCGACAGCGACTATCGCGGCGAATGCTTCATCGCCCTGCACAACGACGGCATGCAGGAGCGCACCATCCGCCACGGCGACCGCATCGCCCAGCTCGTGCTGCTGCCCTTCCTCCCGATGGAGTTTGAAGAGGTCGACGCGCTTTCCGAAACCGCGCGCGGCGAGGGCGGCTTCGGCAGTACGGGGCGGTAAATCGCCTTAGAGCACGAACGCCCCGTCCACCGCCAGCACCTGCCCCGTGACGAACGACGCTCTTTCCGAGGCAAGATACGATACCGCCGCGGCGATATCCTCGGGCGTTCCGATGCGCCCGAGCGGCGTCTGCTCTCTCAGGTCGCGGATCGTCTCCTCGCCCAGCGCCCTGACCATGTCCGTCTCGATGACGCCGGGGGCAACGCAGTTGACGCGGATGCCGCTCGGCGCAAGCTCCATGGCAAGCGAGCGCGTGAGGCCGATGATGGCGTGCTTCGTGCAGGAATAGGTCACCTCGCACGACGCGCCGTGCTGGCCCCACATCGACGAGATATTCACGATGCAGCCGCATTTTTCATGCAGCATCCGCGGCAGCACCGCCTGGATCGTGTTGCGCGCGCCGCAGAGGTTCACGCCGAAGTAGCGGTCCCACTCCTCGTCCGTCACGTCCTGAAAAAGTCCCTGCCCGGCAACGCCTGCGTTGTTCACGAGCAGTGTGACCGGCCCGAGCTCGCGCTCGCAGCGCGCGACCATGTCGTTCACCTGCGCGCGCACGGAAACGTCCGCCTGCACCGCGATGGCCTCGCAGCCCTCGCTGCGCAGCAGCGCCGTGAGCTCATCGGCCTTGTCCTGTCTCTCATAATAGTTCACGCACACGGCGCAGCCGTCGTGCGCAAGCTGATATGCCGTCGCGCGGCCGATGCCGCGGGACGAGCCTGTGATAAGCGCCACTTTTTTCATGCAGCCGCCTCCAAAAAATTCAAGAATCTTACTTAGTATATTGGAAACGTCCCCAAAAAGCAAGCGACAGGGCCCTGCTTTCTTTCTCTGCGGAGCCGCAGTCCCTCTTTTGGGGAACTTTTTTGCGTTTTTTCCGTCTAATATAGGTAAAGGGCGCAAGGGGGTGAGCGAAAATGCGCCGCTTCAATCTCTTTTCCCGCGGCATGACCTCGCTTTTCAAGCTGGCCGTCCGCCTGCTTGTCATCGCCCTGAGCGTATCGCTGCTTCAGCAGGCGCACCGTCTGCCGCCCGCACCGCCGCCCATACCGCCGCAGCTCGACCGGCGCGCCATGCCGGAGCTCTCCGCCGCGGCGGCGCCCGTCCGGGAAAGCAGCGCTGAAAAGCCCGCGCCAGACTGGCGCTTTTTCGTCCTTGAGTACCACAACTTCACCGACGACCCCGCGCAGGCAACGGATTACACCATGACGATCTCCGGACTGCGGCGCGATCTCGATTTTCTGCGCGACAGGGGCTATACGACGATCCTTCCGCGCGAGCTTGCCGCCGGGCAGCTCGACAGCGGTGCGCCGCTGCCGCAAAAGGCGGTGCTGCTCACCTTTGACGACGGCTACGAGAGCAACTACACCCTCGCCTTCCCTCTGCTGCAGGAATATGGCGCAAAGGCCGCTGTCTCGCTCATCACCGCGCGCATCGACGAGGGCACAAGCGGCTTTCTCTCCTGGGATGCGTGCCGCGAGATGGCGAAAAGCGGCCTTATCGAGTTCGCCTCCCACACCAACGACCACCACATTCGCAACGATGCCGACGGCATCGAGCGCAGGGACGGGGAATCGGAGGAGGACTACCTTGCGCGCATCTCCTACGATCTTGAGACCAGCGTCACCCGCATTCTTCTCGAAACCGGTCAGCGTGCCACTGCCTTCACCTACCCGCTCGGCAGGATGGAACCCTGGGCCGAGCCTTTCCTGCAGCAGCATTTCTCCGTCACCTTCTCCGGCGTTTACGGCAGGGCACGCTATGGCAATTCGCTCTATCATCTGCCGCGCTATAATATCAGCGACGTCCACCCTGCAAGCGAATATATCCGCACGTCCTGACCCCATCGCGCCTTGCCGCAAAGCGGCAACAGCGCCGCGCACCACCAATCTGCGCAATCGCCATCATCACTAAGGCTGCCCCCCATCGCGCATTGCCCGTCAGGGCAACAGCGCCGCGCACCTCCGTCCGGCGCAGGCATTTCTACCCACGCCGTCCCCCCGGCGCTTTTGCGCCGTGAAATGCTTTTGCTGCGCAAAAGCATTTGCGCAGGCGGAATTCACTTCCGCCGAGCATTTTGATGTCCCACGGAATCCAAAAAAAGTCCACGACTTCCGTCGTGGACTTTTTTTGGAGCAGGGTACGGGAGTCGAACCCGCCTTAACGGCTTGGGAAGCCGCTGTAATACCGATATACCAACCCTGCGAACACAGGGAGTATATCATATCTTTCGTGTCATTTCAAGGCGAAATATTCATGTTGCCCCAAATCCTTTCATATTCTTTTGCAAACGAGGAAAGGAGCCCTGACATGAAACGAATCCTGCCGCTGCTGCTCATTTTTGCTCTCCTGCTGTGCGTCCCCGTGCGCGCCGACGAACTCACACTCGACGCTCCCTCCGCTCTTTTGATGGAAAAGGCCACCGGCACGGTGCTCTTCGCCAAGGATGAGCACACGCCGCGCGAGGGCGCGAGCGTCACAAAGGTGATGACGCTGCTTTTAACCATGGAGGCCATCGACTCCGGCGCGCTCTCGTATGACGACACCGTCACCGGCAGCGCGCACGCCGCGTCCATGGGCGGCAGCCAGATCTGGCTCAAAGAGGGCGAGCAGATGCGCGCGGAAGACCTCATCAAAGCCGTTTGCGTCGTCTCCGGCAACGACGCGGCGGTTGCGCTCGGCGAGCACCTCGCCGGCAGCGAGGAGGCCTTCGTCGAGCGCATGAACGCGCGGGCGAAGGAACTCGGCATGAACGACACGCATTTTCTCAACTGCACAGGTCTTCCTGCGGAGGGACACGTCACCTCCGCTTACGACATCGCGCTCATGTCGCGCGAGCTCATTTTGCACCACCCCGATATTCGCCGCTTTACGACGATCTGGATGGATTCGCTGCGCGGTGGAGAGTCCCTGCTCGTCAACACCAACAAGCTCGTGCGCTTCTATCCCGGCGCGACGGGCCTCAAGACCGGCTCGACCAGCTCCGCCAAATACTGCATCAGCGCCACGGCGGAAAAGGACGGCATGGAGCTCATCGCCGTCGTGCTCGGCGGCAGCACGAGCGACAAGCGCTTTGCCGACGCCAAGGCCCTGCTGAACTACGGCTTTGCCGCCTATACGCTCCTCCCCGTCGTGCCCGAGTCTCCGCTCCCCGCCGTCCCCGTCACGCTGGGCACGCGCAGGCAGGTGCAGGCCGTCCTGCCGCAGGGGAGCGTCCTGCTTCTTGAGAAAAACCGTGCAAACGCTCTCACCCAGTCGCTCACGCTGAGTGAAGCCGTCGAAGCGCCCGTCGAACAGGGCGACACGCTCGGCTCGCTCGACCTTTTTACGGCCGACGGCACGCTCCTTTCCTCCCTGCCGCTGCTCGCGGGCGAGAGCGTCGCGCGCCTCACCTGGCGGCAGCTTTTCTGCCGCTGCGCCTCCTTTGCCCTCTGCATCCGCTGATGCAGCATCGTATTTTCCACAATTTTTCCCGTTCCTCCTTTCATTTTTCGTGATACCTGCATAGACTTTCACTTCTTTCGGCAAAAAAATGCGATTTCCGCTTGACAGAATGTTGAAAAGGTGTATACTGCAAGCAATTTCATAAGTCTTGATAGAGGCGCGGCTGACATGAGTAGCCCCGACAAACGGCAGGAGACCGTGAGGGTGAAAGGGAAGGCCGCCGAAGGGTCGACCGGTTCCCTGACCGGTTGATTTCTGGGTCGTCGGGAAATACCCGGCGGACTGTCGTCCGAAAGGACGGAGTGCTGTCATGATCGACGCGATCAGGATCTCCGCTGTTTTTGCTTTGTATGGCGTTCTTGATGTTCTTTGTGTTAAGTCATGATGGAAATCATGGCTTAATTTTTTTGCTCTGTGTGTAAAGCACAGGAAAGGAGAACCATCATGAACTTTGTCGGAACCTTCTGGGCGCTTGTCCCCCCGATCATCGCCATTACACTGGCGCTGATCACCAAGGAGGCGTATTCGTCTCTTTTCATCGGCGTTGTCATCGGCGCGCTCTTTGCCTGCAACTTCTCCCCCGTTGCAACGATCGACATGATCATCAACGACGGTCTCATCACCGCCGTGGCGGATAATGCAGGCATCTTTCTCTTTCTCGTCCTGCTCGGCATCATCGTGGCGCTCGTCAACCTTGCCGGCGGCAGCGCCGCCTTCGGCCGCTGGGCGGAGAAAAACATCCACACCCGCGTGGGTGCGGCGCTCGCCACCTTCATCCTCGGTATCCTCATCTTCATTGATGACTACTTCAACTGCCTGACCGTCGGCTCTGTCATGCGCCCGGTCACCGACCGTCACCAGATCTCGCGTCCCAAGCTCGCCTACCTCATCGACGCTACCGCCGCGCCCGTTTGCATGATCGCGCCGATTTCTTCCTGGGCCGCCGCCGTATCCTCCACGGCGCAGGATCTCGATACCGGTATCTCCGGCATTCAGCTTTTCATCCGCGCCATCCCCTATAACTTCTATTCGATGCTGACCTTCGTCTTCATCATCACGCTCACGCTGCTCAAGTTCGACTACGGCCCGATGCGCGGCTTTGAAGAGCGCGCCCGCAGCACCGGCGACCTCTCCGCCGCTCCCGGCAGCACTGAGGAAAACGCCAATCCCAAGGGCCGCGTCATCGACCTTGTCATCCCCGTCGTCGTGCTCATCATCACCTGCACCATCGGCATGATCTACGTCGGCGGCTTCTTCGGCGCTGACGCTTCCGGCTGCACGGACTTTGCCGGCGACTTCATCGGTGCCTTCGGCAATACGGACGCCTTTGTCGGTCTTCCCTGGGGCGGCCTCATCTCGCTCATTATCACGGTCCTCTACCTCGTCGCCCGCCGCGTCGTCGGCTTCCGCGAGGCCATGGCCTGCATCCCCAAGGGCTTTCAGGCCATGATCTCCCCCATCATCATCCTCACGCTTGCCGTCTCCCTCAAGACGACGCTCAACGCGCTTGACGCCGCCGGTTACGTGCACGACCTGATGTATGCTGCCTCTGAGGGGCTCTACAATATGCTCCCCGCCGTCATCTTCCTCGTCGCCTGCGTGCTGGCCTTCGCCTCCGGCACATCCTGGGGCACCTTCGGCATCCTCATCCCCATCGTCACCGCCATCTTCCCCGGCGACAGCAGCCTTCTTTATATCGGTATCTCCGCCTGCTGCGCGGGCGCCGTTTGCGGCGACCACTGCTCCCCCATCTCCGATACGACCATCATGTCCTCCGCCGGCGCGCAGTGTGAGCACGTCAATCATGTGGCAACGCAGCTCCCTTACGCCATCACCGTCGCCTGCCTGAGCTTTGTCTGCTTCGTGCTCGCGGGCTTCGTTCAGAACTGGGTCATCTGTCTTGCCATCGGCATCGTGATGACTGTCTGCACGCTCTTCGTCATCCGCAGGAACGAGGCGAGACACGCCCGCATCAAGGATTGATTTCCTCCTCTCCATCTCTCATAAAGGAACGGACCGGCTCTTTGCGAGCCGGTCCGTTCCGCGTTTTTTCGGCTTTTTCTTTTCTTCCGCCGCCGGATATGGTATACTGAGGAAAATTCAGACCACAGGAGGGCCGCCGCCATGAGCATTGTCGTACTGGGCGCCGTTTTTGTCGATATCAAGGGTTATCCCCTCTCTTCCTACATTCCCGGCGGGCGCAACTCGGGCCGCGTCGTGCAGGTGCACGGCGGCGTGAGCCGCAACATTGTCGAGGATATCGCGAACGTCGAGCTGCGCCCCACGTTTGTGAGCCTCGTCGATGACTCGAGCGCGGGCGCGGACGTTGTCAAAAAACTCCGGAGCCACAAGGTCGATACGCGCTACATGCGCACCACGCCCGACGGCATGGGCACATGGCTCGCCATCTTCGACAACACGGGAGATGTGACCGCGTCGATCTCCAAGCGCCCCGACCTCCACCCCATCGCCGACATTCTCGACGAGCAGGGCGACGAAATTTTCTCCCAGGCCGACAGCATCCTTCTTGAGATCGACATGGAAAAGGACGTCGTCAAGCGCACCTTTGCGCTGGCGGAGAAATACCAAAAGCCCGTTTACGCGGTCGTTTCCAATATGAGCATCGCCATCGAGCGGCGCGACTTTCTGCGCTCGGTGCACTGCTTCATCTGCAACCAGCAGGAGGCAGGCATTCTCTTTTCTGAGAATTACGACGATTTCACCCCCGACGAGATGCTCCCCGTCCTGCGCGACAAGATCAGCGGCGCGCAGATCCGCCGCATGGTCGTCACGATGGGCGCTCAGGGCGCGGTCTTTGCAACGCTCGACGGCGAGGAAGGCTTCTGCCCCGCGAAAAAGGTCGACGTCAAGGATACGACCGGCGCGGGCGACGCGTTCTTTGCCGGAGCCGTCATCGGCCAGACCTACGGCAAGACCATGATGGAGTCCTGCGAGATCGGCACGCGCCTTGCCGCCTCCGTCATCACAACGGGCGAAAACGTCTGCCCGCGCTATCTGCCGAGCGAATTCGGGCTGGATGTTTCCTCTGCCGATGACGCGCAGCTCGCGCTCGAGCTTTGATTCCGGCAGCATGCAAATACAGCAAAAAGCGAGGGACGATCGAGCGTCCCTCGCTTTTTGTTTTGTTTTTTACTGCCCGCACAGCGCGCTGCGGTTTTCTTCCGCAAGGCGCAGCGCCGCCTCGCGGTCCACGCCGTAGGCAAAGCGGAACTCATACGGCTTTGTCATCGTGATCGCGGTCACCGTGCCGTCCTTCAGGTAAAACACGATGTCGCGGACGTCGTAGTTCCCGCCGTCCTGCGGCGTCTGCGGCTGCCAGACGTAGGCGCGGTCGAAGTCATACGCAGGCTCGCTGTAGCCGTCCTCGGTGATGAAGCGGTCGTCCAGCTCCGTATCCTCAATTTCAATGCAGTAAAGCTTCTCCGGATACTCCGTCAGCAGTGCTTCCTCGCTGTCGCCGACCTTGACGCCGCGCGGCGTTCCCACGCCCACAGCGTCGGTGCGCAGGTAGCTGATGACCTCGCGCCCCGTTTCGGGGTAGTAGTCCGTCCCGACGACGAGCTGCGCATCTGCGTCGTAATGGCGTGCAAAGTCATAGGGCAGCATCCCGTCGCTGCCGCAGGTCGTATCCTTCGTTTCCCCATTCGGCTCGTAGTCCGTTCCAAGGCTCAAAAATCCATCCGGCAGCTCCAGCGTAAAGTTGGCGTCCGGCTGCGGTTCGACCGTCAGCTCTTCCTCCTGCACCAGGGGCTCGTCCGGTGCCGTATCCGGCGCTTCCTGCTTTTCTCCGCAGCCTGACGCCAAAAGTGTCAGCGCCGCCAAGAGTGCCGCAAGCGGCAGCGCCGCATTTTTCCGTCTCATATCGGTCTCCTCCCTGATTTTGTTTTTTACGCTTCCTTCAGCTTTTCCTCCAGCAGCTTGAACGCCTCCTCCGCGGACAGCGCGCGGATCTCCGCGCGGCTCTTTTCGCCGAAGTCGAAGCGCTCGGCGACCGTCTCCTCCGGGGAAGAAAAGCCGATGAATACCGTGCCGACAGCGTTGCCGCGCTCGTCGCGGTCAGGGCCTGCAACGCCCGTGACGCTGACGGCGAGATCGGCCGTTGTCGCCCTGCGCGCGCCCTCGGCCATCGCGCGGGCAACGGGCGCAGACACCGCGCCGTATTCCTCCAGCATCTCCGCCGGAACGCCGAGCACGCGGTGCTTGACCGTGTCGGTATAGCTCACCACGCCGCCCATGAAAACGAGCGATGCGCCCGGCACATCCGTGATGCGCTTGGCGATGAGGCCGCCGGTGCAGCTCTCCGCCGCGGCAAAGGTCATACCGCGCGCCTTGAGCAGCTCACAGCAGCGCTGTTCGATCAATTTTTCGCTTTCCGCCATAGTAAAGACTTCCTTTCAGAATTTGATGCGTACAAATTCACGGTTCGTCATCGCGCGGTCGATGAGGCCCTCGATATCGAGCGCCGCCTCCGCCTCGCGGACTTCCTCAAGATTCGGCTTCGTGCGCGGATGGCGCGGCGTAAAGACCGTGCAGCAGTCCTCGTAAGGAAGGATCGAGGTGTCAAAGGTGCCGATCTTGCGCGACAGGCGCACGATCTCCTCTTTATCAAGACCGATGAGCGGGCGCAGAACGGGCAGATCGACCACGTCCTCCGTCACGCGCAGCGCCTCCATCGTCTGCGAGGCGACCTGGCCGAGGTTCTCGCCCGTGACGAGCGCCTTCGCCTTCACCTGCTCCGCCACGCGCTGGGAGATGCGCATCATAAAGCGGCGCATGATGAGCGTGAAGAATTCCTCGGGGCAGTTGCGGCGAATTTCCTCCTGGATCTCGGTAAAGGGCACGACCTGCACGGTCATCCGCCCGCACCAGGGCACAAGGAGCTTGGCAAGCTCGAGCACCTTCTCCTTCGCCGCGTCGGAGGTGTAGGGCGGGGAGAAGAAGTGCACCATTTCGAGCTTCACGCCGCGCTTTGCGATCATGTAGGACGAAACGGGCGAGTCGATGCCGCCGGAAAGGAGGCTCACCGCCACGCCGCCCATGCCGATCGGCAGGCCGCCCGCGCCGCTCTCGGCCGGGCCGTGGACGTAAGCCGAATCGTCGCGAATTTCAATGTGGACGACGAGCTCGGGGTCGTGGACGTTGACCTCGCAGGTCGGGAACGCCTGATGGAGCGCCCCGCCCACCTGCTGGGAAAGCTGGATGGACGTCAGGGGGAAGGTCTTGTCGGCGCGCTTGCTCTCTACCTTGAAGCTCTTCGCCGCGCGCATTTCATCGGCAAGGTATTCCTTCGCCGCGCCGATGATCTTCTGCACGTCCTTCTCGCAGGGCAGGGCCTTGGAAACGGCGATGATGCCGAAGACCTTCTTGCAGCCCTCAAAGGCCGCTTCAATGTCGCAGTTTTCGTCCTTAGGCTCAACGTAGATGGTGCTCTGCTTGGCATAGATGCGGAAATTGCCGCATTTTGCCACGCGGCGGTTGACGTTCGCCATCAGCTTATCTTCAAAGCTGCGGCGGTTGAGCCCCTTGAGCACGACCTCGCCGAGCTTACACAGGATCATTTCATGCATTGGTATTGTTCTCCTCATTGATCATGGCCGCTTCCGCGTCGGCGGAAGGTCTGGCCGGATTTTCAGTTTGTTTTTCGCCGCCTTTACCCGCGCAGAATATCGGTGTTGCGGTACTGGATGGCCTCGGCCAGATGCTGCGCCTCGATCTTCTCGCTGCCGTCAAGGTCTGCGATCGTGCGCGCCACGCGCAGCAGCCGGTCGTGGCTGCGGGCGGTGAGGCCGAGGCGGTCGAACGCGCCCTTTAAGAGTTTTTCGCCCGAGGCGTCCAGCGCGCAGAATTCTCCCACCATCGCGGGCGACATCTGCGCGTTGCAGGCAACGCTCGTGCCCGCAAAGCGCTTCTTCTGACGCTCGCGCGCTTTGTTCACGCGCGCTCTCACATCGGCGGAGGACTCCGCCTTTTCGCGCCGGCGCATCGCTTCGAACTCAACGCTCGGCACATTGACATGTAAATCCATGCGGTCGAGCATCGGGCCGGAGATCTTCTCGACGTATTTTTCCACCTGCTGTTTTGTACAGCGGCAGCGCCCCGAGGGGTGGCCGTACCAGCCGCAGCGGCAGGGGTTCATCGCGCCGACGAGCATAAACCTGCTCGGCAGCGTGACGCTGCCCGCGGCGCGGGTAATGGTCACCTCGCCGTCCTCGATGGGCGCGCGCAGCACCTCGAGCACGTCGCGGTGGAACTCCGGCAGTTCATCTAAAAATAAGACGCCGTGGTGCGCAAGTGAAATTTCGCCGGGCTTCGGCACTTTTCCTCCCCCGGTCATCGCAGAGGCCGAGAGCGTGTGGTGCGGCGCGCGGAAGGGCCGGTGCAGCAGCATCGGGCACGCGCTGTCCGTCAGCCCCGCGACCGACCAGATCTCCGTCGCCTCAAGCGCCTCCTCCCGCGTCATATCCGGCAGGATGGACGGCAGCCTTCGTGCAAGCATCGACTTGCCCGCGCCGGGCGAGCCGATGAGCAGGATGTTGTGCCCGCCCGCAGCGGCGATCTCCAGCGCGCGCTTGACGTTTTCCTGCCCCATCACGTCTGCAAAATCGGGGCCCGTTTCGTCCGTCTGCTCCGCCTGCCACTTTGGCTGCGGCGCAAGCGGCCTTTTTCCCTTCAGGTGCTCTACCAGCGTCTCCACGTCCGGAACGCCGTAAACGCTCAGCCCGTCGGCAAGCGTCGCCTCCGCGGCGTTGGCCGCGGGGACATAGAGCGTTTTGATGCCCGCGCGCGCCGCGGCCATCGCCATGGGCAGCACGCCGTTCACCGCGCGCAGCGTGCCGGTGAGCGAAAGCTCGCCAAGAAAGGCCGCGTCCTTTGCGGGGGACTTGATCTCCCCGGCGCTTGCAAGGATGCCCAGCAGGATCGGCAGATCGTAGAGCGTGCCCTCTTTCCTGAGTCCCGCCGGGGCGAGGTTCACCGTAATGCGGGAGACGGGGAATTTCACGCCGCAGTTCTTCACCGCCGCGCGCACGCGCTCGCGCGATTCCTTCACCGCCGTATCGCCGAGGCCGACAATGTCGAACGCGGGAAGCCCGCCGGACAAAAAGCATTCCACCGTCACCTCGTAGCCCGAGATGCCCTGAAGCCCCAGAGAGCGCACCGCTGTGACCATCGCTTCGTCCTCCTTTTTTGCACGCACGAGGGCGCGCACTTTTGTCTTTTCGCCTTAGTATAGCACATTTTTCGAATCAGGCAAATCCCCTTTCCCTTATTTTTGCACAGAATGCACAAAAGGAATAAAAGCTTGCAAAAGTTCTGGAAAAATGAAAGTAATTGAACTTGTTGTTGCAAAAAAATGAATGTTTTTCCCTCTTTCAGGCGTTTACATGTCGAAAAAAGTGTGCTATAGTGTCATCGTTGAATTTTGCGTTCACACGCAGAAGAA
>URCK01000009.1 GCA_900546295.1 uncultured Eubacteriales bacterium
GGCGCGGAAATTTCGAACGTGTAGTTGCCCATGATGCCGCCCGCCGTGCGGATGAGCCGCAGGTCGGTGGCGAGCACGGGGTCGCCGCGCAGCTGCACCTTGTAGTAGCTCGCGAGCGCGAGCGTGAAAAACGGCAGCGCCGAGAGCAGGTACGCCGCCCACGGACGAGCAAAGAGGAAAAAGCCGAGGTAGACGAGCAGGATCGGCGCGAGCAGGTTCATCGCTACGAGCAGCGGAATTTTGAAGTACGACTGCAAAAGCGCCGTCGCGTCGATGCTTGCGTAGGAATGTGCCGTGAGGTAGAGCGAGAGAAGGCCAATGCCAGCGCCCAGCACCGTGAGCCAGAAGAAGACCCAGATGCGGTGCACCCAGCGCATCACCGCGCCCGTCGACTCGTCAGGCCGCACCAGAGAAGAGAAAAAACGCATGTTGGGGACGTCCCCTTTCTGAAAGCATAATAACAAAGTATATCATTTCGACAGGAAAAACGCAACCGGACAAGTTTCCCGCTTTGTGGGGTTCTTGCCGGCGGGCAGGGGTGTGTGGTAAAATACCCCCGCAAACCGAATTGCAGCTATATCAAAATATTCGATATTCTAACAATTGCGGAGGTGTTTTCATTGATCAAAGAGATCGAAATTCAAGGATGTGTCACCGTTCCTGAAGAGGTTTCCGGGGATGACTTTATTGATAAATTCCTCGCATTTATTGAAGAGAACAACTGGAGCTTTGGCGGCGGTTATCGGACCATTATAGACGGGTACTATATGAATGAGGACGGGACAAGGGGAAAGCACGTCCTTGATGCCTGAATGAAAATTTCAGCCTTGCTGAAATTTTGCACTGCCGAACGGAATTAGAAAAAGGACAGCTCTCTTTCGAGAGCTGTCCTTCTTGCTATTCTGTGGAAAACTTTTCTCAGAACGCGCACTTTTCGCGCAGGAAGTCCTTGACCTGATCGATGGGGATACGGACCTGCTCCATGCTGTCGCGCTCGCGGATGGTGACGCAGTGGTCGGCCGCGATGCCGTTGGCCTCGTCGCCGACGGTGTCGAAGTCGAAGGTGATGCAGTACGGCGTGCCGATCTCGTCCTCGCGGCGGTAGCGCTTGCCGATCGAGCCGGTCTCGTCATAGTCGACCATGAACTCCTTGGAAAGCTCGGCATACAGCTCCTGAGCGGGGCCGGTGAGCACTTCCTTCTTGGAAAGGGGCAGGATCGCGGCCTTGAACGGCGCGAGCGCGGGATGGAAGTGCAGCACGACACGCACATCATCGTTGCCCTTCTTGTCCTGACCGACGACCTCTTCATCGTAAGCGTCGCAGAGGACGGCGAGCACGCTGCGCTCCACGCCGAGCGACGGCTCGATGACGTAGGGCACGTATTCGACCATGTCCTTGCCCTCGCCCTCGCGGTAGACCATCTTCTCGCCGCTGACGGTCTGGTGCTGCGTCAGGTCGTAGTCCGTGCGGTCGGCCACGCCCCACAGCTCGCCCCAGCCGAAGGGGAAGAGGAACTCGAAGTCCGTCGTCGCCTTGGAGTAGAAGCACAGCTCCTCGGGATCGTGGTCGCGCAGGCGGAGGTTCTCGTCCTTGAGGCCGATGGAGAGCAGCCAGTTGTGGCAGAAGGTGCGCCAGTAGTTGAACCACTCAAGGTCGGTGCCCGGCTTGCAGAAGAACTCAAGCTCCATCTGCTCGAACTCGCGCACGCGGAAGATGAAGTTGCCCGGCGTGATCTCGTTGCGGAAGGACTTGCCGATCTGGCCGATGCCGAACGGCAGCTTCTTGCGCGTGGTGCGCTGGACGTTATTGAAGTTGACGAAGATGCCCTGCGCGGTCTCGGGGCGGAGGTAGACGGTGTTCTTCGCGTCCTCGGTCACGCCCTGGAAGGTCTTGAACATCAGGTTGAACTGGCGGATGTCGGTGAAGTTGTGCTTGCCGCAGGTGGGGCAGGGGATCATGTGCTCCTCGACAAAATCCTTCATCTCCTGCTGGGAGAAGGCGTCGATGGGCTTGGGCAGCTCAAAGCCGGTCTCGGCGCACCAGTCCTCGATGACCTTGTCGGCGCGGAAGCGCTCGTGGCACTCGCGGCAGTCCATGAGAGGATCGGAGAAGCCGCCGAGGTGGCCGCTCGCGACCCAGGTCTGCGGATTCATCAGGATGGCTGCGTCAAGGCCGACGTTGTAGGGGTTCTCCTGCACGAACTTCTTCCACCAGGCGTTCTTGATGTTCTTCTTCAGCTCCGCGCCGAGAGGGCCATAGTCCCAGGTGTTGGCAAGACCGCCGTAGATCTCGCTGCCGGGGAAGACAAAGCCGCGGTTTTTGCACAGCGCAACGATCTTGTCCATCGTCTTTTCGGTGTTTTTCATGGTGAATTTCTCCTTTCAGTGTCTGGCTCAGGAGATAAAAAAACGCCCTGAGCCTATGAATAGTAGGCTCAGGGCGAACAAAGCAATTGTCCGTGGTTCCACCTGAATTCCCCGCTGGATGCGGGGCACTTCGTTCCCTTGTAACGGAGGGGCCGGCGCGGCATTTCCGCCGCACAGCTCAAAAGCGCCGCCTTTCTTCTTCCGCGGGGACTTGCACCATCCGTCCCCTCTCTGTAAGCGGTGGGGGAAGAAACGCTTCTTTCTCTCAGCTTTTTCTTTCCGTAGGATACCATGCGCAAAAGCGCTTGTCAAGCTTCCGCGACGCTTTTGCGCAGGAGCATATAGTTGTCCGTTGCGTTTTGGGCGCGGAAATGCTATAATTCCCTAGTATTTTATTCTCGCTTTTGAAAGGTGGAGCCTTTTTCATGCAAGTTTTCCGTTCTCTGCTGCGGCCAGATGAGAGCGCCGGGCGCGCCATGCGCTGCGCGCACCGGCTGTGGGTCTTCCTGTGGCTCACGGTCTTCGGCCTCGGCATCGGCCTTCTCTCGCTCTATCTCGCGGCGCATTCCTGCCCGGGCGTCGACGCGCAGGCGCTGCGGGCGTCGTACTTCAAGCTGCCGCTGCTTGTTGCGATGAACCTTCTCATGCCGCTTCTTCTCGTCTACCTCGGCTTTTTCCTTTTTGCGCGTCCCTGGGCGGCGTACCTTCTCTCGGCGGTGCCGTTCCTCGCGCTTGCGCTTGCAAACTACTATAAGATCCAGCTGCGCGGCGACCCGGTGCTGGCAAGCGACCTGCGCCTCCTGCGCACGGCGAGCGGTATCATGGGCAACTACAGCTTTGAGCTGAGCGAGCCGGTGGAGATCGTCGCGGCGGGCTTTGCGGCGATGCTGCTGCTCTCGATCCTTCTGCTGCGCAGGGAGCGCATGAGCCAGAGAGCGCGCCTCGCGGGATTGATGCTGCTGCTCACGCTGACGCTTGCCGGCGGCTTTGAGCTCTATCCTGACGCGGGTATTTACGAAAAAACCGCCAACGGCGGCCTCATCAACCCCTGGTCTGAAACGGAGGTCTACCTCTCGCGCGGCACGACCTATCCCTTCCTCTACAGCATGCAGGACATGCTCCCCGACGCGCCGAGCGGCTACCGCGAGAGCGAGGCGAGCAGCACGCTCGCATCCTATGAGGATCAGGATATCCCGGAGGGAGAGAAGATCACCGTCGTCGGCATCATGCTCGAGGCCTTCTCCGACCTGACGGATTTCCCCGTGCTCGACGAAATCGGCGCGATTCACAAGATCTACGAGCCGCTGCACGAGCTGGAGGAGCGCAGCATTTCGGGAAACCTTCTCACCAATATCTTCGCCGGCGGCACGGTGGATACCGAGTGGGGCTATCTCACGGGCTACAGCAAGCACGAGGAGTTCCGCAGCCCTGTCAACTCCTATGTCCGCTACTTTAAGTCGCAGGGCTACGACGAGCTCTACCGCCACCCCGGCTACAGCTGGTTTTATAACCGCAGCAACGTGAACGAGTACCTCGGCTTTGACGAGAGCGTATTCAACGACACGGGCTTTGGCGACCTCATCTCCATTTCCGACGCGCTCTACAGCTCGGACAGGATACTTGTAGACTACCTGCTCGAGGATATCGACGCGCGCACGGCGGAGGACGATCCCCTCTTCCTCTTCTCTGTTTCGTATCAGAACCACGGCCCCTACCCCTCCGAGACCTACTGGGAGGAATATGCCACGCCCGAAAAGACCGGCTGGTCGATGGAGACCTGCTGCGTCATCAACAACTACCTTGCCGGCATTCGCAGCACGGTCAACGAAATGTGCCGCATGACGGAGGAGCTGGAAGCGCGCGATGAACCCATCGTCTTCGTCTTCTTCGGCGACCACAAGCCCTGGATGGGCAACGGCAACAGCGTCTATACCGAGATCGGCGTCGATCTGGATGTTTCGACGCTCGAGGGCTTCTACAATTACTATGCAACGCCCTATGTCATCTACGCCAACGAAGCGGCGCGGGAGCTGCTCGGCAGCGACTTTGCCGGGGACGGCGGCGACTTCTCCCCCTGCTTTCTGATGGCGCGCCTTTTCGACGAGTGCGGCTGGGAGGGGCCGGGACTCATGCAGCTCCAGCGCGAGATGCGAGAGGTCTCTCCCCTGATGAGCTCGAACGGCTGGCGGATGCAGGACGGTCAGCTCACCGCGGCGCTTGAGGGCGCGGCGGAGGATGAGAACAACCGCTACCTGCGCGCGCAGTATTATATCGAAACACATCTCAAGGAGGATGCATTATGAAAAAAGGTCTGATCGCGCTGCTTGCGCTCCTGCTCTGCCTGACGCTGCCCGCCTGCGGCAAGCAGGAGACCGACGCGCCCGACGTGCCGGACACGCCGGCAGTCGACCCCGCGCCGCCGGAAAAGACGCCGGAGGAATTGAATGAGGAGCGGCTGAACGCGCGTATTGCGGAGATGACGCTGGAAGAAAAGGTCGGCCAGCTCTTTTTCGTCCGCTGCCCGGAAACGGATGCGGCGAAAGATGTGGAGGATTATCACCTCGGCGGCCTTCTGCTCTTCGGGCGGGATTATAAGGACGCGGGCGGCGCGTGGCTCACCGAGGATGCCTTTGCTTCGATGCTCACCTCCTATCAGGCCGCGGCGGATCTTCCCCTTTTCATCGGCAGCGACGAGGAGGGCGGCACGGTCACGCGCGCGAGCCGGAACCCGAACCTCTTTTCCTCTCCCCTCAAGTCTCCGCAGGAGCTGTACGCCGCGTCGGGGATGGACGGCCTTCTTGAAGAAACGCTGCGCTATAACGAGCGCCTCAAGGCGCTCGGCATCAACGTGAACTTCGCCCCCGTGTGCGATGTATCGACCGATCTGGGCGACTTCATCTACGCGCGCTCCTTCGGCAAGGACGCGCAGACCACGGCGGACTACATCACGCGTGTTGTGCCCGTCTATGAGCAGGCGGGCGTCGCGTGTATTTTGAAGCACTTCCCCGGCTACGGGAACAATGCCGACACCCACACGGGCATCGCTGTGGACGAGCGGCCATATGAAACCTTTGAAACCGCCGATTTTCTGCCCTTTTCCGCGGGCATCGCGGCGGGTGCGCCCTTCGTCCTTGTGAGCCACAACATCGTAAACTGCATGGATGACACCCTGCCTGCCTCCCTTTCGCCGAAGGTGCACGAGGTGCTGCGCGGCACGCTCGGCTTTGACGGGCTCATCGTGACGGACGATCTTGCGATGGACGCGGTCAAGTCCTATGCGCAAAATGGCAGCGCCGCCGTGCTCGCGCTGCTTGCGGGCAACGACATGATCGTGACGACCGACTATCAAGAACAGATCCCGCAGGTCATCGCCGCCGTGCAAAGCGGCGAGATCGACGAGCGGGAGATCGACGCGCACGTTTACCGCGTGCTGCATGAAAAACAGGCGCTCGGCCTGATCGACTGAGGAGACAAGCAACATGGAAACAAGAAAGCTTTATTATGAAGACCCCTTCATGAAGTCCTTTGCGGCCACCGTCCTCTCCTGCGAGGAGGCAAAGGGCGGCTGCGCCGTCGTGCTCGATGAAACGGCCTTTTACCCCGAGGGCGGCGGCCAGCCCTACGATACCGGCACACTCGGCGGGGCGAAGGTGCTCGCGGTGCACGAAAAGGACGGCGTCATCACGCATCTTTGCGACCGTCCCCTGCCCGCCGGCGCGCGCGTCGAGGGGGAGATCGACTGGGCGCGCCGCTTCGACCACATGCAGCAGCATTCGGGCGAGCATATCTGCTCGGGCCTCCTCTGCGAGCGCTTCCACTGCGACAACGTCGGCTTCCACATGGGGGCCGACAGCGTGACGATCGACTACAACGCCGACATTTCGTGGGAGGCGCTGCTGGAGATCGAAGAGGAGGCGAACCGTTACATCTGCGAGGACCATGAGATCGACATCCGCTTCTATCGCGGCGCAGCGCTTGAAAAGGTCGAGTATCGCAGCAAAAAGGCGCTCGAGGGCGATGTGCGCATCGTCTCCTTCCCCGGCGCGGACTGCTGCGCCTGCTGCGGCACGCACGTGCTGCGTGCAGGTCAGGTGGGGCTTGTGAAGTTTCTCTCCGTGCAGAAGTTCCGCGAGGGCGTTCGCATCGAGCTTTTGTGCGGCGACCGCGCGAGACGCTATCTTTCCGCCTGCTGGGAGCAGAGCCTGCACATCGCGCAGGCGCTCTCCGTCAAGCCTACGGCGGCCTTTGCCGCCGTGGAGCGGCTGCTTGCGGAGCTCGGCGCGCTCAAGCTGCGCTGCGCGCGATTGGAGGAGACTTCCTTCGCGCTTTCAGCCGCGCAGTATGAGGGTAAGGGCGATGTGCTGCTCTTTGAAGACGAGATGCCGGGCGACAGCCTGCGCAAGCTCTGCGACGCCGTGGCAAGCGTCTGCGGCGGGCGCTGCGCGGTCTTCGCGGGAGCGGAGGGCGCCTATAAGTACGCCATCGGCCACATGGGCGGCGACCTGCGCGCGCTGACAAAGCAGCTCAACGCAGCGCTTTCGGGCCGAGGCGGCGGCAAGCCGCATTTCGTGCAGGGCAGCGTCAGCTGCCGGCGCGCGGACATTGAAACTTTCTTCACACGGAATTAACACCATGTTCATTCCTTTTTTATCCCCGCTGCGGTATAGTAAAAGATGAGAGCAGAATTCTAGGCAGGAGTGAACGATTTGAGGCACATTTTCATCATCAATCCCGCCGCCGGGAAAAAAGACGGCCGCCAGCGTGTTTATGCGATGGCGGAAAAACTGAAGCGCGAGCACGATCTGGACGTGGAGTGTATGCTCACCAAGTCGCGCGGACACGCGACGATGCTCACGCGCGCCATCGCCGAGACGGGCGAGAACGTCCGTTTTTATGCCTGCGGCGGCGACGGGACGGTCAATGAGATCGCCAACGGCATTGCAGGATTTGACAATGCCGCGATGACCTGCATCCCCATCGGCACGGGCAACGATTTTCTCAAAAACTTCGGCAAGGACGCCCTTCCCCTTTTTCTCGACGCAGAGAACCTGTGGAACGGCTCTGTCATGCCGCTCGATCTGATCGACTGCAACGGCAAATACTGCCTGACCATCGCCTGCACGGGCATCGACGCGCGCATCGCGGAAAGCGTGCACGACTTCGGCGCGTCGCCCATGCTTACGGGGCGCGGCAGCTATTTAGCAAGCGTCGCGGCCAACTTCCTCTTCCGCAAGATCGGGCGCAAGTGGCGCGTCACGCTCGATGACGAGGTGGTCGAGGACGAGTTCGCCCTCGTTTCGATGTGCAACGGCCGCTATTACGGCGGCGGCTCGACCCCCGTGCCCGAGGCGCGCATGACGGATGGCGTATTACATACGATACTCGTGAAAAACGTCAGCAAGGCGCGCTTTGCAAGGCTTTTCCCCGATTACAGCGCGGGCAACCACCAGAAACTGCCGCGCGACGTTGTGCGCGTTTCTACGGCGAAGGTCGTGCGCATCGAGGCGCTCGAGGGAGATCTCACCACCTGTCTCGACGGCGAGAGTATGCACGCGCAGTGCGTGACGCTGAAGCTTGCGGACAAGAAGGTCAACTTCTTCGCACCCAAGGGCTGCGACCCGGATGCGACGGCGCGCTGACAAAAAGACAATAAGAACGACCAAAGGGCGGCGGATGCGGCAGCATCCGCCGCCCTTTTTCCGCAGCCAAAGCGCGAACGCGGCAGGGAGCGGAAAAGTTTTTGAATAAGCTGTGAATTTTTGGGAAATCAGCAAAATACCCCTTGCAAATGCCTTGACGGTGCGCTATGATAGCACCGTTGGTTAGCACTCGATAAGTTTGAGTGCTAACCAGCCTGAAACCGTTAAAAATTTTGAAATATACAAGGAGGCACCAAGCCATGAAACTCACACCGCTTGCTGACCGCGTCATCCTCAAGATGGTCGAGGCCGAAGAGACGACCAAGGGCGGCATCATCCTGACCGCCAGCGCCAAGGAGAAGCCCTCCATCGCCGAAGTCATTTCCGTCGGCCCCGGCGGTATGGTGGACGGTCACGACGTTGTGATGACCGTCAAGCCCGGCGATAAGGTCATCACCAGCAAGTATTCCGGCACGGAAGTCAAGCTGGACGACGAGGAGTATGTCGTCGTCCGTCAGAGCGATATTCTCGCTATTGTGGAATAATCGAGGAGGTAACGAATTATGTCTAAGCTGATCAAATCCGGCGACGAGGCGCGCAAGGCGCTCGAGGCCGGCGTCAATACCCTTGCCGATACCGTCAAGGTCACCCTCGGCCCCAAGGGCCGCAACGTGGTGCTCGATAAGAAGTTCGGCGCACCGCTCATCACCAACGACGGCGTGACCATCGCCAAGGAGATCGAGCTCGAAGATCCGTTTGAGAACATGGGCGCGCAGCTCGTGCGCGAAGTGTCCACCAAGACCAACGACGTTGCGGGCGACGGTACCACCACCGCCACCCTGCTCGCGCAGGCCATGGTGCGCGAGGGCCTGAGGAACCTCGCCGCCGGCGCGAACCCCGTTGTGATGAAAAAGGGCATGGCCAAGGCCGTTGAGACCGCTGTCGAGGCCATCAAGGCCAACTCCCAGAAGGTCAACGGCACGGACGACATCGCCCGCGTCGGCACCGTCTCCAGCGGCGACGAATTCATCGGCAAGCTGATCGCCGAGGCCATGGAGAAGGTCAGCGCCGACGGCGTCATCACCATCGAGGAGTCCAAGACCGCCGAGACCTACTCCGAGGTCGTCGAGGGCATGATGTTCGACCGCGGCTACATCACCCCCTACATGGTCACCGATACCGAGAAGATGGAAGCTGTCATCGACGACGCTTACCTGCTCATCACCGATAAGAAGATCTCCGTCATTTCCGACATTCTCCCGATCCTCGAGCAGCTCGTCCAGAGCGGCAAGAAGCTCGTCATCATCGCTGAGGACGTTGAGGGCGAGGCGCTCTCCACGCTGATCGTCAACCGCCTGCGCGGCACGCTGAATGTTGTGTGCGTCAAGGCGCCCGGCTTCGGCGACCGCCGTAAGGAAATGCTGCAGGATATCGCCATTCTGACCGGCGGCCAGGTCATCTCCGAAGAGCTCGGCTACGAGCTCAAGAACACCACGATCGATATGCTCGGCCGTGCCCGCCAGATCAAGGTCACCAAGGAGAACACCACCATCGTCGACGGTGCGGGCGACAAGAACGCCATCGCTGACCGCGTGGCGCAGATCCGCAACCAGATCGGCGTGACCACCAGCGAGTACGATAAGGAAAAGCTCCAGGAGCGCCTTGCCAAGCTCGCCGGCGGCGTGGCCGTCATCAAGGTCGGCGCTGCGACCGAGACCGAGATGAAGGAAAAGAAGCTGCGCATCGAGGACGCGCTCAACGCGACCCGCGCGGCGGTCGAAGAGGGCATCGTCGCGGGCGGCGGCACGGCTTATGTCAACGCCGTCCCGGCCGTTGAAAAGCTCATCAGCAAGGTCGAGGGCGATGAGAAGACGGGCGTTCAGATCATCGTCAAGGCTCTGCAGGAGCCGGTTCGCCAGATCGCGGCCAACGCCGGTATCGATGGCAGCGTCGTGCTCGAGAAGATCAAGTCCAGCCGCAAGGTCGGCTACGGCTTCGACGCTTACAAGGAAGTCTACTGCGACATGATCGGCGCCGGTATCGTCGACCCCGCGAAGGTCACGCGCTCCGCGCTTGAGAACGCCGCTTCCGTCAGCGCCATGGTGCTGACCACCGAGTCCCTTGTGGCCGACAAGCCCGAGCCCCCCGCACCGGCCGCTCCCGCCGGCATGGGCGACATGGGCGGCATGTACTAAGAGAATACGCCAGACGGCGCCTGCTTTCAGCAGGCGCCGTTTTTTGCTGTAAGCCCCAACCGTAAACCTTTTTGAAAATAATGGTTGACAGCGCGGGCGCTTTGTGGTTTAATGCTACAGTAATCTTACTGTGGCCCGGCGATGGCCGGGGCGTATTCTGGGAGGAATTCAATTATGAGCGAAATGCAGCAGGCGGCAGTGGCCGCCAAGAAGTCGAAAATGAGCGTGCGGGACATCTGCTACGCCGGCCTCTTCGCGGCGGTCATCGCCGTGATGGCGCAGATCTCCATTCCGATGCCCATGGGCGTGCCCATGACCATGCAGACCTTTGCCATCACGCTGGCGGCGGTGGTGCTGGGCAGCAAGCTCTCCACCATTTCGAGCCTCATCTATATCATTATGGGCGCGGTGGGCCTTCCGGTTCTCGCCAACTTCTCCGGCGGCTTTGATAAGTTCGTCGGCCCCACGGGCGGCTTTCTGCTCTCCTTCCCCCTGATGGCCTTCATCATCGGCTGGGGCGCGGAGCACCGCAAGGACTTCAAGGGCGCGTATGTGATCGCGCTGGTCGTCGGCACGGTGGTCAACTATGTGGTGGGCGTGGCGCTGTTCTGCGCCGTGGCCAAGGCGAGCGTTGCCACCGGCATCACCGCCTGCGTGCTGCCCTTCATCCCCACCGCCATCATCAAGGCGATCCTTGCCAGCGTGATCGGCTTTGCCATCAAGGCGCGCGTGCCGGAGCTGAAGAAATGATCCATCTGCGGCCGCATCACCTGCTGTGCACGCAGGGCTACTCGGGCAAGGGCTACGACGAGAAGTTCGTTGCCCATATGAACGAGGTCGTGCATGAGCTGAGAAATGTGCCCGGCACCAGGATCATGCTGACCTTCTCCACGGACACGCTCTGCTCCTGCTGCCCCCACAAGGAGGGCGAGGACCTGTGCGACACGCAGGAAAAGGTGAAGCGCTTCGACCGCAAGACGATCGAGTACTTCGGCCTTGAGGAGAAGGAATACGTCTACGAGGATCTCATCCGCGAGATCGACGAGAAGATGACGGTCGAGATGCTCGCGGACATCTGCCGGGACTGCGAATGGTTCCCCATCAGTGCCTGCCGGAAGAATATCTGCGGGGCGAAGGACTGACCCTCCCTCTTCCCTTTCGCGCGGCCCTCTCTGCGCATTGAAAAAAAGCTTGCCGTTCAAAATGGCAAGCTTTTTTCTTATTCCTCGGGGCGCAGCAGCACGAGCGAGAGGTCGTTGACGTTCGTTCCCGTGGGGCCGGTGAAAAAGAGCGCGTCCGCCGCGCGCAGGGCGTGGTAAGAGTCGTTGTTTTCGAGCGCGCGCTCGGGCGAAACGCCGCGCCGGCGCATTTCCGCCGCCGTGAAGCCATCGACGATGCCGCCCGCCGCGTCAGTCGGGCCGTCCGTGCCGTCTGACCCGGCGGAGGCGACGAGCGCGTTGCAAAGCCCCTCGATGCCGAGCGCGGCGGAAAGCGCGAGCTCCTGATTGCGCCCGCCCTTGCCCGTTCCCAGCAGGTGCACGACCGTCTCCCCGCCCGCGAGGAAGGCGAGCGGCCGTGCTGCAGCAGCATGCGTGCGCGCAACGGAAGCGAGAAAGCTGCCCGCCTCCCGCGCCTCGCAGGTGAGGCGGTCGGTGAGCAAAACCGGCTCATAGCCGAGCGCGCGGCACTCTTTTTCGGCGGCGGCGCAGAGCGCGCGCACGCTGCCGGTGATCTTTGTTGTCACGTTTGTGAGCGTTTTCGGCGTTTCCTGACATAGCAGCGCCCTTGCGTGCGGCGAGAGGCACAGGCGGTACTTCTCCGCGATGGCGAGCGCCTGCGCGCAGGTGGAGCGGTCGGGACAGGCGGGGCCGGAGGCGATCATGTCGAGCGGGTCACCGACGATGTCGCTCAGCACGATGGAAAAAACCTGCGCGGGTGCGCAGTGCGCGGCGAAGCGCCCGCCCTTGACGGCGGAAAGGCGCTTGCGCACGGTGTTGATCTCCACAATGTCCGCGCCCGCGGCAAGAAGCGCTCGCGTAATGTCCTGCAAGTCCGCAAGCGGCAGGAGCGGCTGTTCAAAAAGCGCGCTGCCGCCGCCCGAGAGAAGAAAGAGCACCGTGTCATCCACGCGCAGATCCTGCGTCAGCGCAAGCGCGGCGGCTGTGCCGCGCAGAGAATTTTCGTCCGGCACGGGATGGCCGCCCTCATAGCAGGCGACGTCCGCGATCTCGCCCTTGACGTGGCCGTACTTCGTAACGACCACGCCGCCTGCAAGCGCGGGCAGCGTTTCGCGCGCGACGCTCGCCATCTGCCACGCCGCCTTGCCCGCCGCGACGAGAAAGACCCGCCCCGGAAAGCGCGCGCCCTCAAGCGCGCGGCGCACCGCGCTGTCCGGCTTGACCGCGCCGATCGATGCGCGCAGGATGGTCTCCGCGTCCGCGCGCAGGCGTTTTTCCAAAGTGTTCATGCGCAGCCTCCTTCAAAAAACTGTCCTTTTCTCCCATTATAGGGCGCTTTGCTGCGTTTGCAAGCAAAAAAGGTTCGGTCAAGCGACCGAACCTTTTTCATGGATGGATTTAGACGCTGTGCTCCCGGCGATAGCTGCGCAGGAAAACAAGCGACAGGACGAGGCACATTGCCTCGGACAGAATGGGCGTGTACCACAGCGCCTCCCCGCCGAAGACGGCGGCGAAGAGCAGCAGCACCGCGCTTTGCAGCACGAGCCCGCGGCCGACGGAGATGCTGATGGCCGGAAGCGGACGCTCGAGCGCGGTCAAAAATCCGCCGATGACGATGTTGAAGCCGACGAGCAGATACGAAATGCTGTAGCGGCGGAAGGCGTGGATGGAGTATTCGACAAGCTCGCTCGAGGCGTGCGAGAGATAGGTGCGCACGATCTGGGGGGCGAAGAGGAAAATGAGCGCAAACAGCACCGGCGCGAGCACGCTCACGGTCGTAAGGCCGTAGCGCAGGAGCTTGCGGCAGGCGGCGTGGTCTTCCCTGCCGTACTGGAAGCTCACAAGCGGCTGCGCGCCCTGCGAGATGCCGACCATCAGGTTGATGATGATGGTCGTCACATAGGCGATGACCGTGTAGGTCACGACGCCGTCCGTGCCGATGCAGCGAAGCACCGTGCGGTTGAAGAGGAAGATCATAAGACCCGTGCACAGCTCCGTCACGCCGTCAGAAAGGCCGATGGGCAGGATGCGCGCATAGAGGCGCGGATCGAAGCGGAACTTCCGCAGGCGGAAGGTGCACTTTTGGCTGAAAAAGTGGATAAAGTAGGAGATGCAGGTGACGAGCTGGGAAATGCCCGTGGCGACCGCCGCGCCGAATACGCCCATATCGAGGTGGAAAATGGCGATATAGTCGAGCACGCAGTTCGTCAGGCATCCGCCGATGACTGTGAAGAGCGCGTAGCGCGGGTAGCCGTCGGTCTTGACGAGCACCTCAAGGTTATAGGAGACGAGATAGCACACGCTGAAGGGCGCAATGCCGAGGAGATAGTGCCTGACATAGTCGAGCGTGATGTCATCCGCGCCGAGAAGACGCGCGAAGGGGTCTAAAAAGAGCAGCACCAACGCGGTGATGATCGCGCCGATGACGAGCAGCGTGACAAAGTTCTGCGAAAAGAGGGTATCGGCCTCGTGCCGCTTTTCCTGCGCGATGAAGATCGCGATGAGCGTGGATGAGCCGACGGCGAAGAGCACGGCGATGGAAAAAAGCGCGTTGGTGAAGGGAATGGCAAGGTTGACGGCGCTCATCGCGTATTCGTTCACGCCGAGCGAGACCATCAGCCCGTCGACCATCGAGTAGAGCGAGAAGACGACCTGAGAGGCCATCGTTGCCGAGACAAAACGGATGAAGTCCTGTTTGAGACTTTTCCCTGAGAGTAACAAAATAACACGTCCTTAAAAAATGTAGCGCCCCCGGGACAGGGGCAAAAGATAAAAAAATAGGCGCGAAAACGCGTCAATGCTTCGCCGCGCCGTGGGAAGGCGCGGCAGGATATGGAACCTTCAGCCTTTTCCGGCGGATAAGACAGCGTAAGCGTGCAGAGCGGCCGCCATGCAGATCTCCCTCCTTTTCTTTGCTCCATTCTAACAGAAAAAGCCCTGCTTTGGCAAGGGGCTTTGTGAAAATAAGAAGCCGCGGCGGCGAATCCACTGCGCCGCTTCCCCGCCTTGCCGGTGCGCGCGGCGGAGAGGAAAACCGCCCGAAGCCGGGGGCTTCGGGCGGTTTTTTACAGAAGGAGCGAGGCTCAGGCCCTGGCCTTCTTCCCGCGCGCAAAGTGCAGGATGAGACCGATGGCCGCGCCGGCGAGCGTCGGGCAGACCCAGCCGAGGCCAAGCTTGGCAAACGGCAGGTAGGCCGCGCCGAACGCCTTGATGGCTTCACCGTTGATGGCGTTGAACACGCTCTCAGGCAGCGCGACGATAAAGTCGTAGATCGCGGCGATGAGGGTGAAGCCCATCGTCCAGCAGTAGACCGTGCGGTCGTGGCCGAAGAATTTGCCGAGCAGCGCCAGCGCGATGAGCGCGATGGAGAGCGGGTAGAGGAACATCAGCACCGGCAGGGAGTAGGCGATGATGGCGTTGAGGCCAAGGTTTGCAAGCAGGAGCGAGATGAGGCTGAAGATGACCGCCCAGGTGCGGTACTTCGGGCCCTTGGGGAAAAGCGCGGTGAAGGTCTCGGCGCAGCTCGTGATGAGGCCGACGGCAGTCTTGAGGCAGGCGAGCGTCACGGTGGCGGCCAGGATGAAAAGGCCCGCCGTGCCGAGATAGTGCTGCGCGATCTGCGCGAGCGCCGTGCCGCCGTTTTCGGAGGCTTCGAGCACGCCGCGGCTCTGCGTACCGGCGAGGGTCACGGCGATGTAGATGAGCGCCATGAAAAGGCAGCTGAAGATGCCCGCGCGGACGGTGCTGCCCGCCACGGCGGAGGGCTCTTCCACGCCGAGATCGCGGATGACCTGCACGACGATGATGCCGAAGGCGAGGCTCGCCAGCGCGTCCATGGTGTTGTAGCCTTCAAGGAAGCCCGTGAAGAAGGGCTGGTCGGCGTAGCCGCCGAGCGGCGCGACCTCTGCGACGGAGGCGCCCGGCGTAACGAGCACCACCACCACGAGGATGGCGAGGAAGACGAGGAAGCAGGGCGTGAGGATCTTGCCGACCCAGGTGAGGATCTTGCCCGGGCGCAGCGCGAAGAAGAGCGCCGCGGCGAAGAACGCCACCGAGAAGAGCAGCAGGTAGAGCGTGGTGTTTCCGTCCTGCGGCAGCACCTGCTCAAGACCCACGGTGAAGGAGGTCGTGGCGCAGCGGGGGATGGCGAAGAACGGCCCGATGGTCAGATACAGCGCGCAGGTGAAGAACATCGCATAGGGGCGGCTGACCTTGCTGCTGAGGTCGAAAAGACCCGTCGAGCGGCTGATGCCGAGCGCGGCCACGCCGAGCAGCGGCAGGCCCACGCCTGTGATGAGAAGGCCGAGGATGGCGAGCCAGACATTCGAGCCGGCCATCTGGCCGAGGTGCACGGGGAAGATGAGGTTGCCGGCGCCGAAGAAGAGGCCGAAGAGCATGCTGGCAACGTAGAGGTATTCCTTTGCAGAAAGCTTATGTTTCATGGTGATAAAATCCTTTCGTGGCGGCAATGCGGCCCTTGGGACCGTGCCGAAAATGATCAGAGTAACAAAAAAAACCGGCTGCTCCCGCTCCTTGCTCCCGCGCAGCAACCAAGCGCTACCGGGAACTCAGGCCAACGGAACACACCGGATCCAATGCTGCCGACCATTGCAGCCAACGAATCAAACCGGGCGAAGACCGGTCAAACCGCAGCGGGCTGCTCGGACAGCATAGAGGGAAACGTGCATTCCTCTACGCCTACGATCAGTCGCCGGTTTACACCAAAAACGGCTTTTTTGGATGTAACCATAGCGCGCATACGATCGCCTCCTTCACTGCGAAATTGTTGTTATTATACCACCGCATTACACTTTGTCAAGATAAAATGACAAGATGATATACTAAAAATGCAATGCGGGAAAGCATAAAAATACGCCGCGGGATTTTCGCCCCACGGCGTACTTTTGCAGCACAATTTGTCCTTGTGGGAAGGGCGGGCTTAGCCGAGCTTTTCGCACAGATCCTCGAGCGCGGCGGTCATCGCCTCTTCAAAGGAGGGGTGCGGGCGCATGGCGAGCTGGAAGCTCTCGGCACTCATGCGGTTGGCGAGCGCCTGTGAAACGCCGCCGATCATGTCGCTCGAATGCTCGCACATGAGCTGCGCGCCGAGCAGCTCGTGCGTTTCGGCGTTTGCGACGAACTTCATAAAGCAGCGTCCGGGGTCGGAGATGACGGTCTTGGCGTTGTCGAACATCACGTGCTTGCCGACCTTGACGGCAATGCCCGCGTCCTTTGCCTCCGCCTCGGTCATGCCGACGACCGCGATCTCCGGGCGGCAGTAGATGCAGCTCGGCACGACGGACATAGCGGTATGATTTTCCCTGCCGCAGAGAAGCTCGACGCAGGCGATGCCCTGCGCGGTCGCAACATGGGCGAGCTGGATCTTCGAGGAAACGTCGCCGATGGCGTAGATATGGGGGATGCTCGTTTCGTAGCGCTCGTTCACGGCGATGCTGCGGCGGTTCATTTCGATGGATACGCCGTCTGCAAAGAGTCCATCGCAGTAGGGACGGCGGCCAATGGCGCAGAGCACGGCCTCGCCCGCGACGCACTCCTCCTTTTCCTTGCAGGTGAAGTGCACGGCGATGTCCTCGCCCGCTTGCTCCACGCGCTGTACCATGGCGTTCGTGAAGACCTTCACGCCCTGCTTTTTGAGGATGAGCGCAAGGTTCTGCCCCAGTTCCTTGTCCATGTTCGGCAGCAGCCGGTCCATGCCCTCGATGACCGTCACCTCGCAGCCGAGGTCTGCGTAGAAGGTCGCAAATTCGATGCCGATGACGCCGCCGCCGATGATGACGATGGAGCGGTAGAGATGGTCGCAGCCCTCGAGCAGTTCATCGGAGGTCATCGCAAGCTCGAGACCCGGGATGGGCGGGCGCGCGGGCACGGAGCCTGTGGCGATGAGAATATCGTCGCAGGTGTAGTCCGAGGCGTTGCCCCCGGCGTCCGTCACGCGGACAACGCCGGGCGCGGTGATGAGCGCCGTGCCGCGCAGCAGATCGATCTTTGCACTCTTGAAGAGGGACTCGATGCCGCCTGAGAGCTTTTGCGAAACCTCGCGCTTGTAGGCGAAGATCTCCTCGATGTTGGCGGTGATGTCCGCGGTGTGCACGCCGATGCGCGCGCCGCACTTGGCGTCGTGGTAGACCTGAGAGGAATGGAGCAGCGTTTTTGTCGGGATGCAGCCGCGATTCAGGCAGGTGCCGCCCGCCTCGCGCTTTTCAACGACGGCAGTCTTGAGGCCGAGCTTGGCCGCGCGCAGCGCCGCTTCATAGCCGCCGGGCCCCGCGCCGATGACGATGAGTTGATAATGAGACATAGTGTTTTGTTCCTTTTTCGGGCAATGCCGCCTTATTTCGGCGGCATTGCGGGTTGTTGTATCGGTTTTTCAGATGTCCTGCTCGCGCAGCAGCGCGCAGAGGTCGTCCGCGTATGCGCGGCATTCCTCCACCGACTGCACGCACGCGCAGAGCGCGTCGATGGAAAAGCGGCAGCCGCGCAGCGCGTCGGCGAGCGGCTTCGCAAACTCCGCGTCCATCGCGTCGGACCAGACGGCGGCCTCCGCGCAGACGGCGTTTTCCACCGCAAGCTCGATCGTCGCCTCGCCCCAGGAAAAGCGCTTGGCGCAGGAGAACGAGCACGGCACGCTCCTGCCGTAGACCCAGTCCTCGCTGTGGAAGCGATCGTAGCGGCGCTCGATCTCGTCTGCGTCAAAGTCCTGCTCGCAAAGCGCGGCTGCTTCAAGGCCGTAGACGCTCTCGAAGGCCTTGACCATGGCCGTTGCCATGGCGTCGATCGTGAGATCGGGCTTGAGCTCCGTTAAGTTGATGACGCGCGAGCGCACGGAGGCGACGCCCTTGCTCTCAAGCTTCGTTTTCGACGGCGTGAGGTACTTGCCAAGGTTTGCCATATCGACGTTCACGAGCAGCGTTCCGTTGTGGAACGCGCAGCCCGCGTGGGAGTAGAAGGAGTTGCCGGAGAACTTGCAGCCGTTCGTCAGAATGTCATTCCGGCCGGAGATCTCAGCCGGGATGCCGAGAAAGCGGCAGGCCTCGACGATCACGCTCTGCTGGCGGCGCAGGTCGTAGTCCGCTTCGCGCAGCGAGAAGGTAAAGTTGAGGTTGCCGAGGTCGTGGTAGACCGCGCCGCCCCCGGAGAGACGGCGGGCCAGTGTCCCGCCGTCGAGAGAGAGCTCCGTGGTGCGGCATTCCTGCCACGCATTCTGGTTGCGGCCGATGACGACCGTGTGCCTGTTCTGCCAGAGATAGAGGATGCAGGTATCCTCTCCCACCGTATCGGTCAGATATTCCTCAAGCGCGAGGTTGCGGTGGGGATCGGTGCAGGCACCGATGAAGTAAGCAATTTTTTTGATCATGCGAACGTGTACCTGAGGATGGTGTTGCGCGCAGCGCCGACCTCGTCGAGGCGGCGGACGGGCGTATCATGCGGCGCGGTGTGCAGCGCCTCGGGATCGGAATGCGCAAGCGCGAAAAGCTCGCGGTAAATATCGCACACCTCGTCCATCGTCTCCTTGCTCTCGGTCTCGCAGGGCTCGATCATGAGCGCCTCGTGGACGATGAGCGGGAAGTACATCGTGGGCGGATGCAGGCCAAAGTCGAGCATGCCCTTGGCAAGGTCGAGCGCGGAGACGCCCGTCTCCTTGTGGAGATCGACGAGCGACATGACGAACTCGTGCATGCAGATCTCGTCATAGGCCATGGTGAAGGTATCCTTGAGCCTGACGCGCATGTAGTTCGCGTTCAGCACGGCGTTCATCGCCGCCTCGCGGATGCCGTCCCGTCCGAGCGTGAGCACATAGGTGAGCGCGCGCACGACGACAGAGAAGTTGCCGTAGAACATCTTCACGCGGCCAATGGACTTTTCAGGATAGGAAAGGCCGTATTTGCCGTCTTCCTTGACGACCAGCGGGCCGGGCATGTACTTTTTGAGAAATTCCTTGCAGCCGACCGCGCCCGCGCCGGGACCGCCGCCGCCGTGCGGCGTTGCAAAGGTCTTGTGGAGGTTCGAGTGGATGCAGTCAAAGCCCATGTCGCCGGGGCGGACGACGCCCATCACGGCGTTGAGGTTCGCGCCGTCGTAGTAGCACAGGCCGCCCGCATCGTGGACGATCTTCGTGATCTCGAGAATGTTCTTGTCGAAGATGCCGACGGTGTTGGGGTTCGTGAGCATCAATCCCGCGGTGTCGGGGCCGACGGCAGCGCGCAGCGCGTCCAGATCGACGCAGCCGTCCGCGCCGGAGGGGATGTTCACGACCTGGAAGCCGCACATCGCGGCGGTCGCGGGGTTCGTGCCGTGGGCGGAGTCGGGCACGATGATCTTCGTGCGCGCGGTATCGCCGCGGTCTGCGTGATAGGCCTTGATGAGAAGAACGCCGGTGAATTCACCGTGCGCGCCCGCGGCGGGCTGGAACGTCACGGCGTCCATGCCGAAGACCTCGCCAAGCTCCGTGCCGAGGGTGTGGAGCACTTCGAGCGCGCCCTGTGCGGTCTCGATGGGCTGGAGCGGGTGAAGCTGCGTAAAGCCCGCGAGCGCCGCCATGTCCTCGTCGATCTTGGGGTTATATTTCATCGTGCACGAACCGAGGGGATAGAAGCCGTCGTTCACGCCGTGGATGCGCTTACAGAGGGCGGTGTAGTGGCGGGTGAGCTCATTTTCGCTCACATGGGGCAGGTGCAGCGGCGCGGTGCGCTCTTCGGGGAGGTGGTATTCCGGCACGTCGCACTCCGGCATGAGGGTCATACCGCGCCCTTCGGCGCCAAGTTCGAAAATGAGCTTCATTTTGCGCACACCTCCTTCACGATTTGCGCGGCGCGGTCAAGCTGCGCCTTGCTCACAAGCTCGGTCACGCACCAGAGGATGCCGCCGTCCACCTCCGCGCCGCCGAGGATGCCGTTCTCCGCGAGCGCGTCGAGGATCTTCTTGCGGCAGTCGGGGCAGGAGACTTCGGTGACGAACTCGTGGAAGAATTCGTTCTTATATTTGAGCGTGCAGCCGGTTCTTTCGAGTTCAGATGCAAAATAGTGCGCCTTGGAGGTGCAGAGCCTTGCGCACTGCTTCATGCCGCCCTCACCCATCGCCGCCATGTAAACGCCGGCGGCGAAGGCGCACAGCGCCTGATTGGAGCAGATGTTGGAGCTGGCCTTTTCGCGGCGGATGTGCTGCTCGCGGGCGGAAAGCGTCAGCACATAGCCGGTCTTGCCGTCCACGTCCGTCGTCTGTCCCACGATGCGGCCGGGGAGCTTTCTCGTCATGGCGCTGGTCGTGGCCATGAAACCGAGATACGGGCCGCCGAAGGCAGTGTCGAGGCCGAGAGGCTGGCCGTCGCCGACGGCGATGTCCGCGCCCTCTTCGCGCGGCGTGGGCAGGATGGCGCAGGCAATGGGGTTCACGCCCATGACGAACTTCGCGCCCGCGGCATGGACGATCTCGCCGATCGCCTTCGCATCTTCGATCTGGCCGAAGTAGTTGGGCTGCTGGAGGTAAAAGCACGCGGCGTCCGCGCCGAGCGCCTCGCGCAGCACGTCCATATCGGTTCTGCCGTCCTTTGCGGGGACGACGATCAGCTCAGTGTTGGAGGCGAAGCAGTAGGTCTTCATGACCTCGATGGTCTGCGGGTGCGCGGCGGCGGAGACATAGGCCTTCGTGCGCTTGCGGTCGCGGCACATGGGGATCGTCTCAGCCGCGGCGGTTGCGCCGTCGTAGTGCGAGGCGTTGGAAACGTCCATGCCGGTCAGCTCGCAGATCATGGTCTGAAATTCGAAGGTGCCCTGCAAAACACCCTGGCTGATCTCGGCCTGATAGGGGGTGTAGCAGGTGAGGAGTTCTTCGCGGGAGGTGACGGACTTGACAACGGCGGGGATGAAATGGCGGTAGGCGCCCGCGCCGCGAAGAATGGTCTTGAAGACGCGGTTCTTCTCGGCCATGGCGGTGACGGCCTCGCGCACCTCAAGCTCGCTCAGGCCTTCGGGGATGTTCAGCCCGCCGCTCCGCAGGAGCATTTCCTGCGGGACGGCCTTGTAGAGTCCTTCCAGGCTGTCAACTCCGATGAGCGCAAGCATTTCCTCCCGTTCCGCCGCGGTGGTAGGAACGTAGGAGCCCATCTCAGCCCTCCTGTGCGCAGTGCGCCTCGTAAGCGGCGGCGTCGAGCAGCTCCTCGCTGCCGGTCACCGGGGAGACCTTGATGATCCACGCGCCGTAGGGGTCGGAGTTGAGCGTTTCGGGCGCGTCGGCAAGCGCCTCGTTCACCGCGCAGACGGTGCCGCTGACGGGGCAGAGCACATCGGAGACAGCCTTGACGGACTCAACGTCACCGAGCGCTTCGCCGGCGGCGACCTCGTCGCCTTCGGCGGGCAGGTTGATGAAAACCACATCGCCCAGCGCGTCCTGGGCAAAATCGGTGATGCCGATGACGGCAGTGTCGCCGTCCATCTTGACCCACTCGTGGGACTTGGAATACTTCAGTTCAGCAGGGATGTTCATGATCGTTCCTCCTATGATCGTTTCAAAGATTGGGTGGTGAATGTTGTTTGTTGTTTGACAGTGGGAGACGGCACTTTTCAGCGCTCGAGCTTGTAGAAGGGCATCGGGACGATCTCAAGCTCGACCATGCGCCCGCGCACGTCGGCATTGAGGTGCTTGCCGAGCTCGATGTCTTCGGCGGGGATGTAGCCCATGGCGACGCCGCAGCCGATGAAGGGCGCGAACGTGCCGGAGGACGTCCAGCCGATCTTTTCGCCCGCCATGGTGTAGAGGTCGCAGTGCTCGCGCACGATGCCGCGGCCGACGACCTTCATGCCGATGCGCTTGTACTTGGGTGCGCCGAGCGCCACGAGCGCGTCGCGGCCGATGAAGTCCTTGCCGGTGAGCTTGCAGGGAAGACCTGCCATCTTCGGCGTGATCTCGTCGTTCATCTCGTGGCCGTAGAGCGGCATCGAGGCTTCGAGGCGCAGCGTGTCGCGCGCGCCGAGGCCGCAGGGGATGAGGCCTTCGCTCTCGCCCGCCTTCAGAAGCGCCTTCCAGAGGTCGACGGTGTCCTCTGCCTTGCAGTAGATCTCGTAGCCGAACTCGCCGGTGTAGCCGGTCTGGGAGACGAGGGCGCGGATCGTGCGCTCGCCGAGGTTCAGGGCAACATCGTCGGTGAAGGTGTAGTACTTGGCGGGGAGGTCGCTTTCCTCGCAAAGCTTGCACATGATCTCGTGGGACTTGGGGCCCTGAATGGCCAGCTGGCCCCAGTCGTTGCCCTCGTCGCGGTAGTCAACGTCGCCGGAGAGGTGGCTCTCGACCCAGGCGGCGTCCTTGTCGCGGTTGCCCGCGTTCACGACCAGCAGATAGTCGTCGGCGGCGCAGCGGTAGATGATGAAGTCATCGATGATGCCGCCTTTTTCGTTGCAGAACATCGAATACTTGATCTCACCGTCCTTCATGTTCGAAATATCGGCGGTGATGATCTTCTGCACGTTGGCGACGGCGTCGGGGCCCTTGAGCCGCAGCTCGCCCATGTGGGACACGTCGAAAAGGCCTGCCTTTTCGCGCACGGCCATGTGCTCGGCGATGACGCCGGTGGGATACTGGACAGGCATCAGAAAGCCGCCGAATTCGACGATCTTGCCGCCCATGTCCACGTGTGTTTGATACAACGGGGTTTTCTTTTCCATGAGTGCATCCTCCATGAATGAAAAAATCAAATGAATCCCATCAAAATTATTAAAACAACAGATAAGAAAAAACACAAAGTCCTCCATTTAGGAAAACTTTGTGCCTCCGTTTTATTACCTGAGAGATTCCCTGCTGTTCGTTACATGACAGGTTGCACCTTCGGCGTGCGGCGGTCCGCACTTTTCGGAGTGTCGTCCAAGTTCGGCCCTTTTGCCTGAGAGCTTTTGCTTTCCCCTTCGGCGCTGCGGCCGCACGAAAGGCCACAGTCTCTCCCGAACTCTTCATCCGATCACTTTTGATTCATTTGTGCTTTTAAAGTAACACGAGCATATCGCTTTGTCAAGGATAAAATAATTGGCGTTTCACTTCAAAAACGAAAACGCTCATCGCTTTTACCAATGAGTGACAGCGCGGAGAAACAAAAAAGAGGGCGGGCGCAGACTGCGCCCGCCCCTTCGGTGCGGTTTTGATTGCTTGTTATTTCGCCTTTCGCGCCAGCACACAGTACCAGTTCGACGATTCAAGGTCGAATGCGCCGAACTGCACGGGAAAGGCGCGCACAGTGACATCCGCATAGCCGAGCTGCGCGAGCTTGTCAAGCAGCAGCTGCTGCTCGACGGGATAATAGCGCTCTTCAAAGTGCTCCTTCTGGAAGATCTTGCCATCCCGCTCGAAGGTGTAGAGCAGGTGGAAGGTGATCGAGCCGTCGCCGTGGTGATCCCAGACCTGCATGAGGTTCACGCGGTTGCCGTCCGGCAGGAAGGCAGGATCGTAGAAGTAAAAGCGCTGCTCCTGCTGCACGATCTTGTCCCAGTTGCGAAGGTCAAAGTAAAGCGCGCCGCCCGGCGCAACGAGGGAATCCATCTGCGCGAGAACGTCCGTGATCTCGCTGTTCGGCACATAGGCGAGCGAGTTGCCGGTGCTCATCACGCAGTCGAATTTCTGCTCAAAATGCGCGCGCAAGGCGCGGAAATCGCACTGCCGCAGGTCGACAGAAAGACCGCGCTCCGCTGCCTTCTTCCGGCAGCGCGCGAGCATCGCTTCGCTTAAGTCCGAGCCGTAGAGCGATATGCCAAGCTCCGCGAGCGGCAGCGTGAGAGAGCCGGTGCCGATGCTCACATCGAGCGCCGTGCGCACGGGAATGCCGGAAAGGACATTCTCCCAGTGTGCCTTCGTCATTTCGTCCTTTCTGGGGGAGTCAAAGAGATCGTAGATATCGGTGCGGTCGTATACGCTGGCCATCGAACATACCTCCTGACAAAAATGGTCATCGCGCGCGTTTCAGCGCTTTTTGCGCTGGGACGAGGCGGGGATATCCATGGACGTGCGGTATTTGGCCACGGCGCGGCGGCTGACCTCCACGCCGAGGGCGGAAAGGGCAAGGCGCAGCGCTTCGTCCGAGAGCGGAGAAGCGGGGTCCTCAGCCTGAATGAGACTGCGGATGCGCTGCTTGACGGCGTGGGAGGAAACGGCCGCATCGGAGCGGATGGCGGTGGTGAAAAAGCTGCGCAGCGGGATGGTGCGGCCCTGAAACTGGATGTACTTATTCTGCGCGGCGCGGCTGACGGTCGAGGTGCTCACGCCCATCTTCTCCGCTACCTGCTGCATCGTGATGGGGGCGAGCTCGCCGCCGCTGCAAAAGTAGTCGTGCTGCTCGTCGGCGATGAGGCGGATGAGCTGGAGGAGCGTATCGCAGCGGGTGTGCACGCCCTTGATGAGCGCCTGCGCCTCGGAGAGCTTTTCCTTCACATAGCGCTGCACCTCGGGGTCGTCGCTCGTGGAGAGGGCGGAATATTCGGCGTTGACGGAAAGGCGCGGCAGGATGCGCTCGTTGAGCTCGATGACGAGATGACCCTGCTGCATGGAAAAGACCGCGTCGGGCGCGACGTAGGCGATCTGCTCGCTGCCGGCAAAGCTGCGAGAGGGGATGGGATTGAGCGCAAGGATCTTGGCGGCGGCCTCCTTCGCCTCGCCCGTGCTCACGCCGAGCAGGGCGGCAAGGCCGTTGTAGTCACGCCGGCTCAAAAGCTCAAGCCCATCGCGCGCGATGGTCAGCGCGCGCTCGTCGAACGAGCGGGACTGGGCGAGCTGGAGCGTCAGGCATTCGGTGAGATTCCGCGCGCCGACGCCCGGGGGATCGAGCATCTGCACGGCAAAAAGCGCCTGCTCGAGCGAGAAGAGCGGAAGGTCGAACTCGCGGGCAAGATCCTCGAGCGGGCAGTCGAGATAGCCGCGCTCGTCAAGGCAGTCGATGAGGAAGCGGCACAGACGCAAAAGCGCGTCGTCCACGAGCTTCATCTGCCCGATCTGCTCGTTGAGATGGTCGCGGAAGGTCTTCTCACGCACGAGGAAGGCGGTAAAGTCGGACGGCGTGTCGCCGCCGCCGCGTCCGGCGGATACGCCCTGCCAGGCGTCGCTTTCGCGCACCTCGGCGGCTTCGCGCTCGGAGGGGGCGGTCTCGCTTGGGAGCTGCGTTTCGTAATAGGTGGGGGCCTGCACGTCCAGAAGCGGGTTCGAGAGCGCGATCTCCTGCACATATTCGCTCAGTTCGGGGGCGGAGAGCTGAAGGCAGTCGAGCGACTGGCGCATGTTCTGCGTCAGCACAAGCTTTTGGGCAAGTGATTGCGTCTGTTCCAGTTTCATCCTTCGGCCCCCTTTTTTCGCCGGTATACTCAATATAGGGTAGTATATCAATTATCGGGCCCGTTCGCAACATGCGAACATATGGAAAATCACGATAATACTGCATCAAGCTGACACGGCAGCACAAAAAAGCGCCCGCTGCAAATGCAGCGGGCGCTCTGACGGTATTGCTCAGGGCAGGGGGATATCCTTGCTGTCGAACAGGGTCTTGAGCTCGATCGAGGTGCGGGAGTCGCCGAACTTCTTGATGAGGGAAAGAAGCTGGTCGAGCTGCTGGGTATCGCGCACGGCGAAGCGCAGCAGCGCGTTGAACTCGCCGACGACGTGGTAATGGCTGATAACGGAGCTCTGCGAAGCACAGAAATCGCAGAACTTGTCGTATTTGTCCGGCTCGAGCGCCACGGAGATGAAGCCCGTGATGTTGCAGTCGAGCTTGGTGCGGTCCACGTCGATGTGGTAGCCGCGGATGACACCGTTCTCTTCCATACGGCGGATGCGCTCGGAAACGGCGGGAGGTGTGAGCCCCACAAGATCACCCATGCGGCGCAGTGTGCAGCGGCTGTCCTCCTGCAAAAGATTCAGGATCTGATAATCGGTCCTATCCATGGTGTTCCCCCTTTATTCTTCGTGTCTTACACGAGCTCGCCGCGCTTGATGACGGTCTTGGCGAGGTTGCTGCCCACGCGGTAGCAGATGTAGTCGAGGTCGGGCGCGTCCCAGATGACAAGGTCGCCGAGCTTGCCTTCCTCGACAGAGCCGACCTTGTCGGCAAGGTCGATCGCAGCGGCGCCGTTGAGCGTGACGGCCGTGAGGACCTCCTCCGGCGTGAGCTTATACTTGAGGCAGCCGAGGTTGATAACAAACTGCATGTTGAGGCAGGGGCAGGAGCCGGGGTTGAAGTCCGTCGCCATCGCAACGGGCACACCGGCCTTCACCATGTCGCGCGCGGGCGCGAACACCGCGCCGAGGTTGAAGCTCGTCGCGGGCAGCAGGCACGCGATGACGCCGCCCTTTGCCATGCTCTCGATGCCCTCGGACGGGCAGACGATCAGATGCTCGGCAGAGATCGCGCCGATCTCGCCGGCAAGCTGGCTGCCGCCGATGGCCTCGATCTCGTCGGCGTGGATCTTGGGACGCAGGCCGTACTTGAGGCCTGCCTCGAGCACCTTGCGGGATTCTTCGACGGTAAAGGTATCAGCCTCGCAGAACACGTCGCAGAACTTGGCGATGCCCTGCTCCTTGACGCGGGGCATCATCTCCTCGCAGACAAGGCGGACATACTCCTCGCGGTTCGACTTATACTCCGCGGGGACGAGGTGCGCGCCCATGAAGGTCGCGACGAGGTCCATGCGGTGGTGGTCGTTGAGGTCCTTGATGACCTCGAGGGCCTTGAGCTCATGCTCGGTGGCAAGGCCGTAGCCGCTCTTGGCCTCGACCGTGGTGGTGCCGAAGCCCATCATCTCGTCGAGCGCCTTGGAGGCCTTGGCGGCGAGCTCCTGCTCGCTGGCCTGACGGGTGGCGTTCGTCGTGGACTGGATGCCGCCGCCCGCGTTCTGAATGTCGAGATAGCTTGCGCCGTGGAGCTTGAGACCCAGCTCGTTCTGGCGCCAGCCGCCGAAGATGAGGTGGGTGTGGGCGTCGACAAGGCCGGGGGTGACGAGGTGGCCCTCCGCGTCGACGACTTCCGCGCCCTCGACGGCGGGCAGAGCGCCGGTGCCGACGGAGGCGATGACGCCGTCTTCAATGAGAACCCAGGCGTCCTTCAGGAATTTGATCTTGCCCTGCTCCTCGCCGCGGCGGGCGGACTTGCCCTCGGGCGTAGCAAGCAGGCCGATGTTTTTGACCAGTAACTTTTTCATAGTAAATGTTGTCCTTTCTCACGGTTGGAAAGAGCATTCTGTTCGATGGCTTGTCAAAAAAGCCTCGCAGAGTTTTACCCGCAAGGGGTACGCGGCATCCGTGAGGCGGCAGAGCCGCCAACGGCTGCCCAGGCCGCCCGCAGGCGGCAAATATTTTTGATCGTTTTCTGCCGCGACATGTGCGTGGCAGAAAACACTTTGCGCGGAGTGAGTGTCGAATTGTCCGCTTTCAGCGGACAACCGAGGCGCAGAACGCAGCGAACCCTTCTCGGGAAAGTGGCTCTGCCACTTTTCCGACACTCTTAGGGCGCATCCAGCTCAAAAAAGGGGCATATTTCTATGCCCCTTTTTTGAAGTGAATTTTAGTGCATGTATTCCTTCACGGCCTTCTCGCAGAGCTCTTCGTCCGCGACGTAAGGCATGGTGATGTGATCCTGACCCTCGTACATCTTGTTGTACTCGGCGACAGTGGTCATGGCGTTTTCGTTGCGCGCCCAGCTGCGGCGGGCAACGCCGACCATGGTATCCCAAGGCATGGACATGCGCAGGATGGTATCGACACGCTCGGAGCCGTCGAGGACCATACCGAAGCCGCCGTTGATGGCGCGGCCGATGCCCGTACCACCGCCGTTGTGCAGGGCGATGTAGCTCATGCCGCGGGCAGCGTTACCGGCGTAGCACTGGGTCGCCATCTCGGCCATGATGTTGGAGCCGTCCTTGATGTTGGAGGTCTCACGGAAGGGCGCATCGGTACCACCGGTGTCGTGATGGTCACGGCCAAGGATGACGGGGCCGATCTCACCGTTGCGAACCATCTCGTTGAACTTGAGCGCGAGGTTCATACGGCCCATGGCATCCTGATAGAGGATACGGCACTGGGTGCCGACGACCAGCTTGTTCTTCTCGGCGTCGCGGACCCAGACATAGTTGTCGTAGTCCTGATAGCGACGGTTGTGGGCCTTGATGTACTCGGCGGCAGCCATGTCGGTCTTGTGCAGATCCTCGGGGTTGCGGCTCAGGCAGCACCAACGGAACGGGCCGTAGCCGAAGTCGAAGAGGCACGGACCAAGGATATCTTCCACGTAGGAGGGGAAGATGAAGCCGTCGAGGTCGTTCTCGCCGTTCTTGCAGATGCTCTTCACACCGGAGTCGTAAACAGCCTTGAGGAAGCTGTTGCCGTAGTCGAAGAAGTAGGTGCCGCGCTCGTGGAACTTGCAGATCATCTCATAGTGATGCTGCAGCGTCTTGTCGACGAGGACACGGAAGCCGTCGGGATCCTTGTCGAGCATTTCGGTGCGCTGCTCGAAGGTGAGGCCCTGCGGGCAGTAGCCGCCGTCGTAAGGAACGTGGCAGGAGGTCTGGTCGCTCATCAGGTCGACATGGACGTTGTTGTTGTACAGGTACTCGAGCAGGTCGACAATGTTGCCGCAGTAGGCGACAGCGCAGGGCTTGCCGGCCTTCTGGTGCTCAAGGGCAATCTTGGTGGCCTCTTCGAGGGAGGCGGTGCGGTGGCTGACCCAGCCCTGGGTGTAACGGGTCTCGATACGGGAATCGTCGACCTCGGCGATGATGGAAGCAGCACCGGCGATCTCAGCAGCCTTGCCCTGAGCGCCGCTCATGCCGCCCAAGCCCGCGGAGACGAACAGACGGCCGGCGAGGTTCTGGTCGTTGGGGATGCCGAGCTTCAGACGACCGGCGTTGAGCAGGGTGTTGAACGTGCCGTGGACGATACCCTGGGGGCCGATGTACATCCAGCCGCCGGCGGTCATCTGGCCGTAGTTGGCAACGCCGAGAGCGGCAGCGCGGTTGAAGTTCTCCTGGTCATCGAAGGTACCGACCATCAGACCGTTGGAGATGATGACGCGCGGAGCCATCTTGTGGGAGTGGAACAGGCCGAGGGGGTGGCCGGACATGACGACGAGGGTCTGCTCATCGGTCAGCTGCTCGAGGTACTTCTTGATGAGGCGGTACTGCATCCAGTTCTGGCAGACCTGACCGGTCTCACCATAGGTGACGAGCTCATAGGGATAGAGCGCGATGTCAAAGTCGAGGTTGTTGTCGATCATGACCTGAATGGCCTTGCCCTCGATGCACTTGCCCTTGTACTCGTCGATGGGCTTACCGTAGAGCTTGCCCTCGGGACGGAAACGGTAGCCGTAGATACGGCCGTGCTCTTCGAGCTCCTGCGCAAACTCCTTGGCCATCTGCTCGTGATGGTCGGGGTGGATGTAACGCAGAGCGTTCTTGATGGCGAGCGCCTTATCGGCCTCGGTCAGGTGGGATTCGCGGCGGGGAGCGCGGCGATAGCCGTCTTCAAACTTCGGATACTCGGGAAGTTCGTAGTCCAGCTTGATCGTCATGGCTTCATCTGCAAGATTGATCATGTTGGTGCCTCTCCTTCAAAAAGATATTCTGTAAAAGTGCTAAAATTAAAAAGTAATTTTGCACTTTTCTTTACAACTTGCATTATAACAAAGATGTGCTATAATGAAAAGAACTTAATTTATCGGCATAGGATACCTTAAAAGTATGGAAAGAGAGCGGGAATCATGAAATTGCGGCAGTTGGAATATTTTTGCGCCGTGGCGGAGGCGGAAAGCATCTCCGCAGCGGCGCGCGAGCTGCATGTGGCACAGCCGCCCATCTCGCGTCAGATCGCGCAGCTCGAAGAAGAGCTGGGCGTGCAGCTCTTTTTGCGCGGCAGCAAGGGCATGGCGCTCACCGACGCAGGGCAGAGCTTATATCAGCAGACACAGCAGATCTTTCAGGATATCCGCCGCGTGGAGGACAGCGTGCGCAGCGTCGGTACAGGTATGAGCGGGCGCATCAAGCTCGGCGCGATCTACTCGGCCATGCCCTATGCCCTACATTATATAGATGAATACCATAAAACCTATCCGCAGGTGGAGCTTCTCATCCGCCTGGGCTCTCCGCAGGAGCTGCTCGAGCTTTTGAACCGCGGGGAGCTGCACGCGCTCTTTCTGCGCACCGCCGCGCGCGAGCCGTGCGACTTGCAGGAGCGCATTCTGGGCGAGGACGCGCTCGAGCTCATCATGCGAGAGGACATGGACCCCGCGCCGGAGCTTCCGGAGGTGCCCATCGAGCGGCTCGAGGGTGTGCCGATGTGCCTTCTTCGTTCGGACGACCTGTGGAGCTACAACGACTTTCTGGTGCAGGAGTGCCAGCGCAGCGGCTTTACGCCGAATGTGACCTGCCACTGCTACGATACGCCCATGGCGATGCAGATGGTGCTCTCGGGCTTCGGGCTGAGCTTTCTGCCAAAGTCCATTCTCAGCACGCATCCGGGTGCGCCGCTCAAATCAAAACCCGTGCGGGGACTGCCCATCCGATCCTACGCCGTTCTCGCCTGGAGCAGCGCCGCCGGGAGCGCGCCGTGCGTGCAGCGCTTCGTGGAACAGAGCATCACTTAATAAATTTAAGCGGCCGCTGAAAAAAGAGAAAGAAAACCTGTTTACTCCCCTGTTGCGCCGCGATATAATGGCGGCGCTGAACAAAAACAGGGCAGATGAGACTCACCTGTCTGAGCAAAATGATGATTCATTGAAAAAATATATCAAACGGAGGACATCACAATGGCAAAGTTGATCGAATGCATCCCCAATTTTAGCTGCTCCAAGGAAAAGGACGAGGCCACCTACAACGCTCTCGTCGAGACCGCTAAGAGCGTTCCCGGCTGCACCCTGTTCGACGCGCAGACCGACGGCAACCACAACCGCTGCGTCTTCACCCTCATCGGCTCTCCCGAGGCCATCGAGGAGGTCGCCTTCCAGCTGACCAAGGTCGCCACCGAGCGCATCGACATGAACAAGCATCACGGTGAGCACAAGCGCATGGGCGCTACCGACGTTATCCCCTTCGTTCCCCAGATGGACGTGACCGTCGAGGAAGCTGTCGAGATGTCCAAGCGCGTTGCCCAGCGCATCTGGGACGAGCTGAAGGTCCCCTCCTTCCTGTATGAGGACAGCGCCACCCGTCCCGAGCGCCGCAATCTCGCCACCTGCCGCAAGGGCGAGTTCGAGGGTATGCCCGAGAAGCTCCTGCAGCCCGACTGGGCTCCCGACTACGGCGAGCGCAAGATCCACCCCACCGCCGGTATCACCGCCATCGGCGCCCGTATGCCGCTGGTCGCTTTCAACTGCAACCTCGCTACGAGCGACGTTGAGGTTGCCAAGAAGATCGCCAAGGTCATCCGCGGCTCTTCCGGCGGCTTCCGCAGCTGCAAGGCCATGGGCTTCATGCTCGAGGACCGCGGCATTGCCCAGGTTTCCATGAACATGGTCAACTACGAGGATACCCCGCTGTATGTCACCTATGAGATGATCAAGGCCCTCGCCGAGCGTTACGGCACCAGCGTCATCGAGAGCGAGATCGTCGGTCTGACTCCCGCCAAGGCTCTCATCGACTGCGCCGAGTTCTACCTCAAGGCCAAGGACTTCGACTGCAAGAACCAGGTCATGGAGTATCACCTGATCGACATGGAGTAAAAAATTCAAAGAAGCGGCGTTGCCGCTCCTTTGAGAGCCCACTCAAGGCGGCTCGCCGCCTTGAGTGGAATTTTCAGCGCGCGGCATTCACCATGTCGCGCGCTGCGAAGTATCGCTGCGGACGCACAGGTCGTCCTCCGCGATGAATGAAAGCTATTTGCCGCCGGGAGGCGGCAAAGTCTGCGACGCTGTGCGAATGCGCATGTCGTCAGAAAAAACGATCAAAGCTATTTGCCGCCGGGAGGCGGCAAAGTCTGCGACGCTGATTGCGCTCTGCGCGTGCATTTGGCTGCCCCAATCGGGGCGGCAGACCGTAAAGGTGCGGCGATGCGCGTGCAGGGCAAATAAGCGCCACGAAATGATGAAAGGATATTATCACCATGAAACTTGCTGAAATGACCGTTACCGGCTTTGCCGATACCGTTGCTTCCGATGCTCCCGCGCCGGGCGGCGGCTCCTGCGCTGCTCTCTATGGCTCCATCGGCGCCGCGCTGACCGCGATGGTCGGCGGCCTCACTCAGGGCCGCAAGAAGTATGCCGAGTTTGCCGAGCATGCTGCCGAGGTCGAGAAGAAGGGCAACGAGCTGAAGGTTCGCCTGCTCGACGTGATGGACCGCGACACCGACGCGTTCAACGTCGTCTCCGACGCCTTTGCCATGCCCAAGGCGACCGACGAGGAGAAGGCTGCCCGTTCCGCCGCCATCCAGAACGGCCTGAAGGGCTGCACCAAGACCCCGATGGAGATGATGGAGCTCATCGACGAGACCCTGACTCTCGCTCAGTCCCTGCTTGGCCGCTTCAACGATACCTCCGCGAGCGACCTGGGCGTTGCGTTCCTGTCTCTCAAGGCCGGTATCCAGGGCGCATGGCTCAACGTGCTCATCAACGTCGGCTCCCTGAAGGATCAGGAGTTCGCCGCTGAGTACCGCGCCAAGGGCGAAAAGCTGCTCGCGCACGCGCTGCCCCTTGCCGACGAGTGTTACGCTGAGATCGTCAAGCTCATCGAGGGCTGAAAATGATCAGAACAAATGGCTTCGGTGTGCGCACCGGAGCCATTTGTGGTTTGCGAAGGAGTGTTATTATGACCATGCAGCATTTAACGCCGAAGGATTACATCACCACCAAGTGGTCGGGCGGCCTCACGACGCAGCTCGGCATCGCGCCCGAGGGCGCGGTGTACGCAGACCGCGACTTTCTGTGGAGACTCAGCTCCGCGACCGTTGAGGACGCAGAGTCCGACTTTACGGCGCTGCCCGACTATGAGCGCCTGATCTCCACGCTCGAGGGGACGATCGAGCTGAGCCATAACGGCGGCGAAAAGCTGACGCTGAATCCCTATGAGGTCCACCGCTTTGACGGCGGGGACAGCACCCATTCCTGGGGCTGCTGCCGCGACTTCAACCTCATGCTCCGCAAGGGCAAGTGCGAGGGCAGGATGCGCGGAGAGACCCTTGCCGCCGGTGAGAGCAAGACCGTTCACGGCAGCGAGGGCATGATGCTCATCTACTGCGGCGCGGGCGAGGCCGAGGTCAGCACCGGCGAGGAGAGCATCGCGCTCAAGGCGGGCGAGGCCGTGCGTCTCGACGGTTTTGCGGGCGAGGTGAAGCTCTGCTCCAAGAGCGGGGCAAAGCTGATGCTCGCCAAGGCGAAGGCGATCTGAAAAGAGCAGAAAAAGGGAGAGGCAAAGCGCCTCTCCCTTTTTTCTTTCAGCATTCGAAATCACCGGAGTCCTTGTCCTGCGGTTTGCAGCGCTCGAGCGCGAGGATCAGGGCAAATGCCGCCGCGACGACGGCAAGAATGCTGATGATAAGAGTGATGCACTTTTTCATGATGATACCTCCTGTTGTCGTAAAGTGTGTGTGGGGGGTCAGGCTTTCGAAGAGAGAATGGCGTAGACCTGCTGCAAAAATGCGTCCTGATCCTGCACGGTGCAGCGGATGGACTTGCCGTCGTAAGCGCGGAAAAGCGACAGCTTGCCAAAAAAGTTCCGGCAGGTGACAAGCACGCCCTCGCCGGTGCTGCCGTCAGGGAAATCGGTCGCGTCGAAGCAGAAGCCGACCTCCCAGAGGAAGTCGCCGTCCTGCGTGCGATGGGTCGTGCCGCCCTGCGGCAGAAGATTGGTGAGCGAGCGGCGGAATTTCTGCTGCGCGAAAAGCGCGGTGAGCTGCGCGCAGCGCGCGTCGTCCGCGGGGAATTCAAAGCGCGTGTCCTCCGCCTGCGGCGCGCGGAAGTGGTAGCCGAAAACGGACTGACACTGTGTGATGTCCGCTTCGCAGAGCGCTTCAAGCGGCATCGGCCGCGTGTAAATGAGCGCGGCGAGGACGAGAAATGCAAGGATGCCAATGGGGAGAAGCCATTTTTTCTTCATGGGAGACCTCCTTGATGTTTCCCTGTTCTTACTCACAATGGGAAAAACTGCTGCCTACAATATAACACGAAAGGCTGCGCTTTGCAAGATTGCATGCGCAGCCTTTCAGAAATGACAAATTATCCGCGTGCGCGGCCAAAGAGACAGCAGAGGAGAAACGCCGTGAGGTCGCAGACAACGACCGTCGCGCGGGCGGCGCGGGACCCGCCTTTCAGCACTTTTTCGGAGGAAAAAGCGGACTGCCGGTTACTGCTCAGACTGCTTGCCTTTTAGAATGGACAGCGCATCAAGTACATCAGAAAGGGCAAGGGATGCGATCGATGCAAGGATGGCGTAAAAATAACGGTTAGAAGCAATGTCCGAATGATCGGCAACGGAGTAGCAAATCGTGGCGAGCAGCGTGCCAATCGGAAGAAGGTTAAATTTACTCCATTTGGCGCGCCCGAGATCACGGGCACGTTCCCTTACGATGCACCACAGCATGAGCATGATCATAGGCAGAAATGCAATGACGCTGATGGGGAGAGAAATAAATGCGGGGTTTAGGATAAAAAATGCGATGCTGGCAAGATAGATTATTAGTGCGACTGCAAATGTAATCAGGAAAAACCTGTGCTGCTGGGAAAAAGAATATTTCATGGCATCATTTGCTGCGATTGAACGAGATATTATATGCACCGTCCCAATCTAACGTGACAGTCGGGTGATCGTTCCAGCCAAGCAATACAACAGATTCTCCGCCGGAAATCGAATCGTAAACAACGGAAAGTCGGCCATATCCACCGGCGGCCCTAACATGCTCGCGGACAGCGAGATCTTGAATCGCCTGAGCAATGCCGATGGTGATAAAAATCGGAGAAAGGTCTCCCATGAATTGCAGCATAGGAATTTTACCAATAACCGGGCCTGCTATAGCCTCAATCAACGCGCCGACAGTGCCGTAAGCACCGGCAAAATAGGCGTTCGCTGCATTAGGATCCATGTAGGTTGCGGAAACGGCTACATATCCGCTTTCTCCACGGTAAGTCCAGTCATAGGTGTAGCAAAGCACGCCGCCTTTGGGAGCGTTCCAGCTTCTTGTCACTCTGCTGGTGCTTTGGGTGGAGACTTCTTGGGGAAGTACTGCGGCGAGTTGGAGCTCAAAATGGTCCAGCTTGTTTTGCGCTTTTAACTGCTGGTAGATCGAGGTTTTCAAATCGGCGTAAGGGCCGGTAAAAACGGGGTCGGTTTCCGCAGCGAACGCGGGGATGCAAAGGCTCAGAACCATTGCGCAGGAGAGGACAAGGGAGATGAATTTTTTGAAATTTTTCATTTTCTTGTTCCTTTCTCGTGTAATAGATTTCCTGATTGATTAGTTAGTAAACAAATGCGGATACATCAGTTCACCGGAAACAACTCCTGTTTCTTTTGAAATTAAGTAGTTAATAGTTTACGGTCCCGGTAACTTTGATGGAAACATCGGAAGTGTTTTTGAAAGTTAATGAATAATTTCCGGTTTCGGTAATGTTGATCGTAAGGTTAATACTGCCGTCCGATGCGGTTGCATGGTAGAAAATTCCGCTCTCGCTTGTTATCCCTACCTCGATATTTTCGGAGTAAGGAGAATACGATGCTTTAATGATTACTTTTTCTCCCTTTGCCAGCGAAAACGGAGTGTTTGCCTTAGCGGTTCTGTGAGCGCCAACTTCAATCGAAAAAGAATTTGTCGCTCTTGCAACACTGTAGATTGCCGGTTCAAACTCAAATTGGGATTCGATCTCGGCAGCCTTAGCGCTTGTACACAGACCGCTGAAAATGCTGATACACGCCAACAAGCCGCATAAATACCTGCGCATTTATAGCACCTCCTTTCTTTTCTTATTGATCAAATGAGAATTCGTCAGATACTGTCTCGTCGATAACCTCCTGCTGCATTTCATCCGCATCAAACTCGATTCCTGCGTTTTGGCTGGATTTATCAAAGCTTTGATGCAGCAATACCCCGACCCCGATCGCCAGCAGCAGGCAGAGGATGCTCAGGGCGATGATGATCGCTCTGGCGTGCGCGGGGGCGCTCGCCGCGGCGGGCGGCGGCGTGGGAGCGGGGGCTTCCGCCTTCGGCTGCTGCGCCGGTGCTTCCTCCTGCGGCTTTTCCGGCGGCAGCGCCGCGGAATAGCTGAGAAGCTCGTCGAGCGTGACGCCGTAGAGCCTGCCCAGGTGCGAAAGGTTATCGGTCGAGGGAACGGTGAACCCCGTTTCCCAGCGCGACACCGCCTGGCGGGATACGTTGAGCCGCTCGGCCACATCTCCCTGGGAAAGCCCCGCGCGCTTGCGCAGGGCGGCAAGATGTTCTGCTACATCCATGTTGATCTGCTCCTATCATTACAAAAAAATTGCTGTCACGTAAACCGCATCCAGTTTACATGATAGCAATTTTCAGTTGCTATTTCAAGCAATTGCACAAAAGAATAAAAATTGAAGTGGTCTAAACTGTTTAAAATAAATAATTATTTTCCGCGCCCGATCGCACAGCAGACGAGGAAGGCGATCAGGTCGCAGACGACGACCGTCGCGCCGACGGGCGTGGAGAGAAGATACGACCCAGTGAGCCCCAGACAGAAGCACACGACCGAGAGCGCCGCGGCGAAGCACACGACGGAGCGGAAGCTCTTGAAAAGGCGCATGGCCGAGAGGGCGGGGAAGATGATGAGGCTTGAGAGCAGCATCGCGCCCATCATGCGCATACCGAGCACGACCGTCAGCGCCGTCAGGACGGAGAGGATGGTCTTGTACACCTCCACATGCACGCCCGTGGCGCGGGCGAAGGGCTCGTCGAATGTGACGGAGAAGAGCTTGTGGTAGAAGAGAATATAGAGCGCGAGCACGCACAGTGCGAGCGTGACACTCAAAAAGACGTCCGAGCGCGACATCGCAAGGATGCTGCCGAACATATAGCTGTCAACGTCCGTGGTCATGCCGGTGGTGAGCGAGGTGACGATGACGCCGATGGCGAGCGCCGAGGCGGAGAAGACCGCGATCATCGCGTCCGCGCTGACGCGGCTCTTTTCGGCAACGTGCATGAGGATGAAGGCCGCCGCGACCACGACGGGGATGGAGAACCACAGGGGGGCAAAGCCGCAGGCGACCGCGACCGACAGCGCGCCGAAGGACACATGGCTCAGCCCGTCGCCGATCATCGAGTAGCGCTTCAAAACGAGCGGCACGCCGAGAAGCGAGGCGCAGAGAGAGACCAGAATACCCACGAGAAACGCCCGCACGATGAAGGGATAGGCAAACATCGAAAGAAGAAGCTTCATGCCGTTTCACCTCCAAAGCGTTTTCCGGCGGGGGCGGCTAAAAATTCCTCCACCGTGCCGTAGAAGCAGCCTCTGCGGTCGAAGCTGAGAATGTGCTTTGCCTCGCGCAGGGCGTTTTCCATGTCGTGCGTGACCATGATGATGGCCATGCCCTCGCGCTCGTTGAGATAGCGCAGCGTCTTATAAAGATCCTGCATACTGGCGGGGTCGAGGCCCGTGACCGGCTCATCGAGGATGATAAGGTCGTTCGCCGCGCACAGGGCGCGCGCGAGCAGCACGCGCTGCTGCTGGCCGCCGGAAAGCTCGCGGTAGCACTTGTCCTTGAGCTCCAGCACGCCGAGCTTGCCGAGGTTCATCAGCGCCTTGGACTTTTCCTCCGACGTGTAGAAAAAGCGCGTGCGGCGATTGGAAAAGCCCGAGAGCACGACCTCCGTGACCGTGGCGGGGAAGTCGCGCTGCGTGGGCGTCTGCTGGGGCAGATACCCGAGCCTGCCCTCGCGCCGGGCGGGGCAGTCGATCTTGCCCGCGAGCGGAGAGATCAGCCCCAAAAGCGAGCGCAGCAGCGTCGATTTGCCGCTGCCGTTCTCGCCGACGATGCAGAGATAGTCCCCCGCGCGGACGGTGAGGGAGAGGTGCTCCAAGAGCGGTTTGTGCTCGTAGCCGAGCGTGACATCCTCGCAGGAGAGGACGATGGGTGCTTCATTCATTCGTTGAGCCCCTTTCTGAGTGCTTCGAAGTTTCGCTCCATGAGCGTGAGATAGGTCTCGCCCGCGTCAAAATCCGTGCGGGAGACGGTTTGCATCGAGTAGATGGTCTCGATCGCCGCGCCGGTGCACTCGCTCACCACGGCGGCGACTTTTTTCGTGCCGAAGTCGATGGTATAGACCACGGGGATGTTCTCGTCCTCCACCTTGTCGATGAGGAACTTGATCGTCGCAAGCGACGGCTCGGTGTCGCCCGAGCAGCCGTGGAAGGCCGCGCGGTAGTCGAGGCCGTATTCGCGGCAGAAGTAGAGCATCGGGAAGCGGTCGGCAAAGATCAGAAGTTTGCGCGGTGCGCTTTCGCAGAGATCGGCAAAGCGCGCATCGAGCGCTTCGATCTGCGCACAATAATCGTCGCAGTTTGCACGGTAAAAATCTTCGTTTGCGGGATCGGCTTTACAGATCGCATCGCAGACGGCGCGGCAGAGGATGGCGGCGTTTTTCGGCGAGGTCCAGATGTGCTCGTCGTATTCAACCTCGTCGCTGTCGTGCGCCTCGTTTTTCTCGTGGTCGTGATCGCCGTGATCATGGTCATGGTCGTGCGCGTCCGCGCCCTGCATCCCTTCGGAAAATTCCTCGCCAAGCGCATCGACATAGTCCATCATGCGGGCCTTGACGGCGATGTGCTCGCCCGCCGCGTCGAGCATTTCCTCGACCCAGTATTCGCCCTCGCCGCCGTTGTAGAGGAAGACGTCGGCTTCGGAGATGGTGACCGCATCGAGCGGCGTGGGTTCAAAGCTGTGCGCTTCACGCCCGGGGGAGAGGAGCAGCGTCACATCCGCGCGTCCGCCCGCGATGGCGCGGGCAAAATCGTAGTAGGGGAAGAGCGTCGCGACGATCTGAAGCCTGCCGTCGTCCGCCTTTTCGCCCGGCGCGGCACAGGCGGCGAGGGAAAGCGTCAGCGCGAGAGTCAAAAATAGCGTAATGATGCGTTTCATGCGCCCTCCTGACATTCGCTGCACAGGCCGTAGAACATCGTCTTGCGTGGGTTGATGGAAAAGCCGTGCTCGCGCTCGAGGTGCTCGTAGAGCGGCGCGAGCTGATGACAGTCGAGATGCACGATGCGCCCGCAGCGCTCGCACTTGAAAAGACAGCACGCGGGCGCGCAGCCGTGGGTGCAGAACTGGTAGTACGCGCCCTCGTCGGTCGTGACCTTGTGGACGCTGCCCTGCCGCTCGAGCTTTTCAAGCTGGCGGTAGACCGTGGCGATGCCGATGTGCTCGCCCCGCTCGTGCAGCGCTTCGACGAGCGCGGGGGCACTTACGGGCGCGTCCGCGCAGGATGAGAGACACTCGAGCACCGCTTTTTGCTGTTTTGTGGTATAGGTCGCCATGCTGACCTCCTGAATATGAAAATGAAAATCAATTTCAAATTATAATCAAAATCTTGCGCTTGTCAAGGTTTTGGGGAACCTTTTATTGCCTTTCGTGCGTCAAAATGGTAGAGTAAGGAAAAAGAAGGCTTTGCCGGGCGGCGACGCCCGGCAGAAAGGAGTCAAGCAGAATGAAAAAAGGACTTGCCGTGCTGTTGGCGCTCGTGCTGACGCTGAGCCTTGCGGGCTGCGGAAAGAAAAACGATACGGACGCTCCCGGCGATGACGATGCCATCCCCGAAACGCCGATCAAGCTTGAGACGCTGCACGTCGAATTTGTCAAGGGCGAGCAGGACGTGGATGACCTGCTCGCGCTCAAGGACACGCTGCCGCTGGTCGCTGCGCTCAGCGAAAGAAACGTCGAAGTCGGGAGCGCCGCCGTCACTTTCGGCACGAGCGCGGAGGCGACGGCGCAAGCGCTTGCGGACGGCAGCGTGGACGTCGCGTTCCTGCCGCTCACGGCCTGCTTTGACCATGAGGATACGATCACCCTCGCGCTGGTGCAGGACGCGGACGACGGGACCACCATCGAGGACCGCGAAGCCATCGCTGTCACGAAGAAGAACAAGACCGTCGCGACGGACGGCTTCCTTGCAGCGCTCCGCGGCGCGGTGGAGGCGCTCTGCGCGGATGAGGAAGGGAGCGCGGCGCTCTCGCTCTATGAAGCTGCGCCGGATTACCGGGCGGCGGAGATGAGCGACTTTGCATCCGAGCGCGCGGCCTATGAAAAGGAAAGCTCGGGCGAGATCAACTAAAGCGGACACAGCGGAAAAACCGAAACGATACAAAAGGAGAGAACAGCATGGATAACTTTTTCTATCACGTACCCACGGACATCTACTTCGGCAAGGGGCAGATCGAGCACCTCGGCGAGCGCATGGCGCAGCTGAGCCGAAAGATCCTGCTCGTCTACGGCGGCGGCAGCATCAAGCGCATCGGGCTCTATGATCAGGTCATCGCGCAGCTCAAGGGCGCGGGGATCGAATATGTGGAGCTTTCCGGCGTGGAGCCGAACCCGCGCATCACCTCGGTGCGCCGCGGCGTGGAGCTCTGCCGCGAGCACTCTCTGACGGCGGTGCTCGCCGTCGGCGGCGGCAGCACGATCGACTGCGGCAAGATGGTCGCGGCGGGCGTGTGCTACGAGGGAGACGCCTGGGATCTCGTGCTCGACCGCAAAAAGCTCGTGGCGGCGCTGCCCATCGCGGCGGTGCTGACGAACGCCGCCACCGGCTCTGAGATGGACGGCTTCGCCGTGATCTCGGACATGGAAAAAAACGAAAAGTGGGGCAGCGGCAACGACCACACCAAGCCCGTCTTCTCCATCCTCGACCCGACCTACAGCATGTCCCTGCCCGCCTTCCAGACGGCGTCCGGCGCGTCGGACATCATGAGCCACACCTTTGAGAATTACTTCAACCGCACGAAGGGTGCCTATATTCAGTCCCGTCTTGCCGAGGGCGTGCTGAAGACCTGCATCCACTATACGCCCATCGCCCTTGCAGAGCCCGACAACTACGAGGCGCGCGCGAACCTGATGTGGGCCTCGAGCCTTGCCATCAACGGCCTTCTGAGCTGCGGCGAAAGCGCGGCGTGGTCGGTGCACGCGATGGAGCATGAGCTCAGCGCCTTCTACGACATCACCCACGGCGCGGGACTTGCCCTGCTCACGCCCTACTGGATGGAATATGTGCTGCGCGAGGAAAACGTGTGGAAGTATGTCGAATACGGCGTGAACGTCTGGGGCATCGATTCCCAGCGCGCGCCGATGGAGATTGCCCGCGCCGCCATCGACAAAACGCGCGAATTCTTCACGAGCATCGGTATGCCCGCGCACCTGAGCGAGCTCGGCATCGACGATGCGCACTTCGACATCATGGCCGAAAAGGCCGCGAACGGCGGCCTTGCGGAAGGCTTCGAGCCGCTTGCAAAGGAAGACGTGCTGAAGATCTTCCGCATGGCCCTGTAATGGAAAAAAGGAGGATCGACATGAACTGCCCCTACTGCACAAGAGAAATGGAGAACGGTTACCTGCGCGGCAATAACAGCTATGAGCTCCTGTGGACCGAAGAGCCGTTCAAGATGACCTCTCTCCCGATTGGAAACGACTTCTACCTTTGCAAAGCGAGCGAGGTCGTCCGTCCCATCGCCCACCTCTGCCGCGCGTGCGGCAAGATCGTCATGGATATCCGGAAATAAAAGATGCCGCGGGCTTTTTGGCCCGCGGCGCTTTTCATAAAGATCTATCACGCCGCATTTGCCGCCATCGGCGGCAAACAGGCTCGGCACTCCCGTGCTGCATTTTCTGCCCTACGGGCAGAAAACAGGCGCAAGCGTCGCAGACTTTCGCGTC
>URCK01000010.1 GCA_900546295.1 uncultured Eubacteriales bacterium
GGAGCGCAGCGTTTCGCGGCCGATGTCCTTTCGCCCGACGCCGAGTGCGTCCGCCATGCGCAGCACGGCGCGCGCCTGCACCGATTCGTCGAACGCGCGGAAGGAAGCAAGCGGCAGCGAAATACTGCCTTCATTTCGCACTGCGGCGGTGAGAAGTTTCTCTGCCTGCCGCTCGATCGCGTCGTCGAGCGAGACGAGCGAGCGCGCCGCGGCGGCGATGTGTTCGCCTGCGCGGGGATTGAGCGTTTGAAGCCGCGGCAGAATTTCAAGCCGCAGGTAGTTCCGTGCGGCGGCGTTCGGGTCCGCGTTCGTGTGATCCTCGACATGCGGGATGTTGTGAGCGCGCGCATAGGTGACGAGCTCTTCTCGCGTCTGCTCTAAAAACGGGCGGATGAGGTCGCCCTGCTTGGGCCGCATACCACACAGCCCGCGCAGATCCGTTCCGCGGACGAGGTTCAAGAGCACCGTTTCCGCGTTGTCGTCCGCGTGATGCGCCAGCGTGAGCTGCGCATTCAGCTTTTTCGCCGTTTCGCGCAGAAAGGCGTAGCGCAGGTCGCGCGCGGCCTCTTCCTCGCTCTTCCCCGTCGTTCGCGCGTGCGCGCGCACGTCGCCGGAGCCTGCGTAGAAGGGGACGCCTTCTTTTTCGCACCACGCGCGGACGAATTCCTCGTCGCGCGCGGCCTCTTCGCCGCGCAGACGGTGGTTGAAGTGCGCACAGCAGACCTCATAGCCCTGCGCGCGCAGAAAGTGCAGCAGGCACATCGAGTCCAGGCCGCCGGATACGGCGGCGAGCACGGGGCGGCCTTTTTCGAGATACTGCGCGCAGAGCGCATCGGCCCGCGGCAGCTCAGTCCTCTTCATGGCGGTAGTCGAGAGAGGAGAAGGTCGTATACTGCGGCGACCAGGCGAGTTCTACCTTGCCCGTTTCGCCGTGGCGGTTCTTCGCAAGGATGCACTCGGCAATGTTGCGCTTTTCCGAGTCCTCATTATAATAGTCGTCGCGGTAGAGGAACATGACAATGTCCGCGTCCTGCTCGATGGCGCCCGATTCACGAAGGTCGGAGAGCATGGGACGCTTGTCCTCACGCTTTTCGTTCGCACGCGAGAGCTGCGAGAGACACAGCACGGGCACTTGCAGCTCCTTTGCCATGATCTTGAGCATACGGGAAATGTCGCTGACCACCTGCTGGCGGCTCTCGCCGCTGTAGCCCTTTGTGCCGGAGGACGCCATCAGCTGCAAGTAGTCGATGACGACAAGCCCCAGATTGTCGATGCGGCGGCACTTGGCGTTCATGTCCGCGGCGGTGAGCAGCGGGTTATCGTCGATGAGAATGTCAAGCCCCGAGAGGATCGAGGCGGCGTTTGCGATGTTGACCCAGTCCTGCTCACGCAGGTTGCCCGTCACAAGGCGCTGGTTTTCGACCGTCGCCTGATTCGACAAAATGCGCGTGACGAGCTGCTCGCGCGACATTTCGAGCGAGAAGATGGCGACCGCCTGCCCGCTCGAGCGAGCGACGTTGAGCGCAAGGTTCAGCGCCATACTGGTCTTACCCATACCGGGGCGCGCGGCCAGCAGCACAAGGTCCGACTTGTTGAGGCCGTTCATCTTATCGTCGAGCACGCCAAAGCCTGTGGAAAGGCCCGGCAGCGTTTTGCCGCCGTTTGCGCTCAGCTCGCTCAAATGGTCGAGCACGCCCTGCAGCACGACGCCGATGCTCGCCATGCTCTGCGCGCTGCGGCCGCGGCGCACGGCGTAGATCTTCTGCTCCGCCGCGTCGAGCACGCTGGAAGCGCCGCCCGTGCCGTCCTGCACCATGGAGGAGATCTCCCCTGCCGCGGTGTAGAGCGCGCGCAGCAGCGCCTTGTCGCGCACGATGCCGACGTATTCCATCACGTTCGCGCTCGTTGGCGTCACGTCCATGAGCTGGGCGAGATACGCGCGCGTGGTAGTTTCATCGTAGGTGCCGTTTTTCTCCATTTCGCCCGCGACGGTCACGCCGTCGATGGGCTTGGAGTAGACGAACATGGAGTAGATCGTCTCGAAGATCTCGCGGTTCTGCTTCAGGTAAAAATCATCGGGGCGGAGCTGCTCCATCACATCCTTGACGCAGTTTGCGTCGATGAGCATCGAGCCGATGACGGACTGTTCCGCCTCCAGGGAGTGAGGCATCTGCCGGTAGAAGATATCCTCCACGTAGAAGCCCTCCTTATCGCGTAATGTTGCGCCCCTTTTACTCCTCGCTCACGCTGACGGAGAACTTGGCGCTGACCTCGTAGCCGAGCTTTGCCTTTACTTCATAGGTGCCGTAGGCCTTGATGGGGTCATCGAGCACGATCTTCTGCTTGGGCACGTCGAGCTGGAACTGGCTCATAAGACCCTCGGAGATCTCCTTGCTCGTGATGGCGCCGAAGAGCTTGCCTTCCTTGCCGCCCTTGGCCGTGAGCTTTACGGTCACGTTCTTGAGCTTCGCGCCCATCTCAACGGCGGCCTGACGGTTCGCGGCCTCCTCGGCTCTGCGGGCCTTTTCCTTCAGATTCATGGTGTTGATGGCATCGGCCGTGGCGAGCACGGCGAGCTTGCGCGGCAGCAGGAAGTTGCGCGCGTAACCCTCAGCCGCGTCGATGAGCTGGCCCTTCTTGCCCTGACCTCTGACGTCCTGCGTTAAAATGACTTTCATGTGTATGTCCTCCTTATGGGTGATTTACTCTTCTGTATATTCGTCGATGGCGGCGAGCAGACGCTCGCGCACCTCGTCCACGGTGGCGTCGGCCACCTGTCCGCCGGCGGTGGTGGAATTTCCGCCGCCGCCGAGCTTTTCCATGATGAACTGCACGTTGATCTCGCCGAGCGAGCGCGCGGAAAGGTTCACGCCCGTGCCGAGCTTGAAGAGAACGAACGAGGCGTGGATGCCCGAGAGCGTCAGAAGCTCATCGGCCGCCTTGGCCGCCGTCACGCGGTCGATCTCCTTTTCGACCGCCGCCACCGCAATGTCGCCGTGGACGAGCTCCGCGTGGCGGATGATGTCGTAGCGCTCGATCATGCCGGCAAGGTCGCTCTGGAAGAGACGCTGCACATCCGAGGTGTCCGCTCCCGCGCGGCGCAGGAAGGCGGCGGCCTCAAAGGTGCGCCCGCCGGTGCGCATCGTAAAGTTCTTCGTGTCGAGCACGATGCCCGCGAGCAGCGCCTCGGACTCCGCGCGCAGAAGATCGGTGGGATCGGCGAGGTACTGCAAAAGCTCCGTCACAAGCTCGGACGCGCTCGAAGCATAGGGCTCGTGGAAGTTGAGCGCGGCGGATTCAATGTAATTGGCGGCTCTTCTGTGGTGGTCGATGACCGCCACGCGGTTGCACGCGTCGAGCAGCTGCTCGGATTCAACAAAGTCGGGGCGGTTGGTGTCCACCACGACGAGCAGCGCTCCAGGCTGGGCAGAGATGAACGCGTCGCTCCCGGAGATGAACGCGTCCTTATACTCGGGCAGCGAGGCGAGCTTTGCGAGGATGGGCTTTGCGACGTTGTCCTCCATGTCGATGACGATCTGCGCCTTCTTGCCGCGCTTGCGCGCGATGCAGCAGATGCCCGCCGCCGCGCCGACGGCGTCCATGTCCGCGTGCTTGTGGCCCATGACGAAGATCTGCCCCGCGTCGGAGATGAGTTCGCCGAGGGCGTTGGCCATCACGCGGGATTTGACCTTCGTGCGCTTTTCGGTGGATTTCGACTTGCCGCCGTAGAACTCAAAGTCGAGGCGGTTGCGCACGACGACCTGGTCGCCGCCGCGCGAGAGCGCCATTTCGATCGAGAGCATGGCGTTCTGGTAGAGCGTTTCATAGTCGTCCACGTCCTTGCCCACGCCGATCGAGAGCGTTGCGGCCACGCCGTCCTCGGTGACGACGCTGCGCACCATGTCGAGCACGGAGAATTTGCCCTCGAGCAGCTTCTGATACTCCTGCTCAGTCGTGACGAGCATATAGCGGTTGCGGTCGAACTTGCGCAGCAGGCTGTGGGAGTCGGTGAGCCATGCGCTGAGCTTTTCGTCGATGGCGGCGAGCACCGCGCTGCGCGACGCCTCACTGCCGGCCTTCATCAGCTCTTCGTAGTTGTCGATGACGATGACCGACACGATGGGGCGGCGGCTCTCGTTCTCCTCGCGCAGCGCGTCCTGCTCGGTCACATCCGTCCAGTAGGTCGTTGCGAGAAGGCCCTGTCCGCCGCGGCGGGAGGAGGGATGGCTCAGGTTGCCGAACACGCGGAAGTGCCGACCGCTGAGCATGACCGTTTCGGGGCATTCGCTCTTGCCCTCAAGCAGCCAGTGCGTCGGAAAATCGGGCAGCACATCGTCGATGCGGTTGTCGAAGATATCGTCCTGCACGCCGGTGAGCTGCAAAAAGCTGTCGTTGCTCCAGAGGATCTCCTGCGTGTCGGGGCGAAAGACCATCATCGCGAACGGGGCCGAGAGCATGGAGGCCTTGTCGGCCGTGGTCATGTCGTCGGTCATATCGTCGATGTAGCGGCGGATGCCCTCGCGGCGCTTCTGCGCCGTGTGGCGGAAATACCACAGAAGAAATGTGATCGCGGCAGCCTCGCAGATGGCGAGCGGAATGCTCACGCGCAGCGTGACGGCGGCGAATAGAAAGCCGACGACGAAGTAGAGCCGGAAGCTGGGGTCCACCAGCTTGCTGATCTTTTTGTTCTTCATAATGAGCTGCCTCCCGTCCGGATATTGTGTCCTGCGGCATTGCGCAGGGGAATATTCCATTTCATTATAGCACGCAGCGAACAGAAGTTACAATATAAATAACAGATTTTGTACCGATCGATTTGGCGCAGAGACGCAAAAAAGGTTATGACCGGCGGTTTCCCGCCGGTCATAACCTTCATTCAGCGTGCGCTGAAGGGATTTACTTGTAGTATTCGGGCAGATGATAGCCCTCGCCGTAAGGCTCGGTGTGGATCATGGTGAGGATGGTGTCCAGCGCGCCCTTCACGATCAGATCCTGATCCTTCGGGGCATCCTTGTTCTGGTTGTAGGAGCCGATGTAGAACCACAGACCCTCGTTCTCGGCAAGGCCGACGCCGTTCTTGTCGGTCAGCGTGGTGGGATCCATGTTGAACTTCTCGCGGATGTCATCCTGAGAGTAGAAGGTCCACTTGGGCGCGGGCATTTCGTTGCCCCAGCAATACTCGTCGCCGTCGTTCTGCTCGACGGTACCGCCGCAGTAGCACTCGATGGTGTAGGCGTGGATGCCGAACTTGCCGTAGGCATAGTCGATTAGCTCAGCGTTGGTGGGATAGTCGGCCCAGGAGTTCAGGCTGTAGTACTTGCGGCCGGTGACATCGGAGAAGACGCCCGCCATCTGCTCGGCGACCTCAGCCATGAAGGACAGGTCGGCATCCTGGGGGTTGTTCTCGTCGATGTTGCGGTAGCACCAGGGGTAGAGGACGGCCTGGATGTTGGTGTGGATGGAGACGAGCGCGTCCATCGGGTGCTTCTTCAGGAACTCCTGAACAGCGCGGACCTCGGGCTCGCTGGCCGGGGAGGTGCCGTTCCAGTCGCCGGCGTCGCCGCCGATGACGTCCTTGCCCTCAACGTCGGTGGTCACGTCGTTGTAGTTCCAGGTGTACTCGAAGTTACGGTTCGGGTCGATGTCGCTGTTGAAATCGTCATCGCCCATGATGCCGTTGCCATCCCAGTCGGGGCTTTCCTTGCCGAAGCGGGTCATAGCGGCGTTGCGGCCGTTGGTCGCGGGATCCATGTCGGCGGTGCCGCGGTAGATGGTGGAGATGAGGCCGTCGCCGTCAATGTCGGTGCAGGGATCGTTGTAGGGAACGCCGTCGCCGTTCTTGTCCAGCGGGTGGAGGGTCTCGCGGGTCTTCACGACGAAGGAGCGCTCGTAGGAGTCGGGGTTGATGACGGGGATGACGTAGATGATGTAGTTATCGAGCAGACCCTTGACATATTCGTCGCCGGAGCAGAGGGTCATCCACCATGCGGTGTACATGGCGCAGGCAGCGCTTTCGCGCTCGTCGCCGTGGATGTTGGCGAACACGCCGATACCGGTCTTCTCCTCAGCGGGGATGTTCTTGTTGGTGATCTCGAGGCACCAGAGGCTGCGCTCCTGCCAGGAGGTACCGATGGGATAGAGGTTGGTGATGTCGGGATAGGTCTCGGCCATCGTGGAGAGCTGAGACTCGAGCTCGGCGTAGGTGTAGCGGTGGTTCCAGTCGATGTCAAGACCGTCGGGGATTTCTTCGGGCGTTTCGGGGCGAACCTCCATGGAGAGGAGCTCAGCCTTCTTGCTGCTGGTGCCGGCATCGTTGCCGCAGGCGGTGAGCCCGAGCACGATGACGAGGGAAAGGCTGAGACAGAGAACGCGCTTTAAGAGTGCTTTCATTTTGAGTTTCCTTTCTTCCTGTTAATTAGCGGGGCAGCGCTTGGACGGGGGTGCGAAGAAATTGCTGAAAAAATCATCTCTCAGCCGCAAGGGGAGTGCGGGCGGGAGAAGCACAAAAGGTGAAACGACGCTTTTGTGCAGCGAGGGCGGAGTTCGGAAAAGTTCCCCTCCTTTTCAGAGCGGCACCCTCCAAGAACAACAAAAGCAGCGCAGCGAGAATCTGACAATTCCGCTACACTGCTTCTTTTCGGGAGCAAACACAGTTAACATATATTTTACAAAATCAGCCGTCGCTTGGCTTGATTTTTAACAAAATATGTGTATAATATTTCTGCTGGTACAGAAATCCCTGTTGTGTGGAATGGTCGTATCATTTCACATGATCCTCTGGCAAGCGCCAACTTGCCAGAGGATGCCTGCTGTTGAACTTGTTGTGCTCATTCTAACGCAAGGTTCAGGAAAAAGCAAGCTTTATTTTGAATATTTTTCGCAATATGCAGCTCGAAAGGGCTGCATATCTTGTTTATAGTGCTTTAAAAAATACAAAATACTGTGGTATCGCGGTGTAGTGGTGGTATGGTGACTGCATAAAGTTTCGTTCCCCGTTCCTGCTGCCGCGCTGGCGCTCACAAGGCGCGGCGGCACAAAAAAGGCATGACCGACGGGAGACCGCCGGTCATGCCTTTTATTCAGCGTGGAATGAAATAACTTTGATTTACTTGTAGAAGCCGGGGTTCTGGTAGCCGGCGCCGTTGGGCTCGGAGTGGATCATGGTCAGGATGGCGTCGCGGCAGCCGCGGACCATAACATCCTGCTCCTCGGGAGCGTCGTTGACCATCTGGTTGGAGGAAGAGGTGTAGAACCACAGACCCTCGTCGGCGGCGAGCTTGTTGCCGTCTTCGTCGGTGATGGCTGCGGGATCAAGACCGAGCTTCTCCTGGATCTCGTCGTAGGCATAGAAGACCCACTTGGCCTCGGGCATATTGTTCTCCCACTTGCAGTCGTTGATGTCGCCGGACTCGGACTTGCCGGGGCTGTAGACTTCGATCGTGTAGGAGTGGATGTTGTAGCGGCCGAAGGAGTAGTCGATCATCTCTGCGGAGGTAGCATAGTCCTCGTTGGAGCTCTTGGAGTAGAAGCCGCGGCCCGTGTAATCCTGATAGACCTGCGCCATCTTGGCGGCAGTTTCCTTCATGAAGGGGATCTCAGCATCCTTGGGGTCGTTGGCGTCGTAGGGACGGTAGCACCAGGGATAGAGGACGCACTGGATACCGGTGTGAACAGAGGTAAGGGCGGCCATATTGTGCTCGTCGATGAACTGCTGCACCGCCTGAACCTCGGGCTCGGAAGCGGCGGCAGGACCGGCGGAGGACCAGGCGTTGCTGCCGATCGGGTTGTCAGTGCCGGCGGTCTCGATGTCGAAACGGTTCCACTGGTAGTTGAAGGTACGGTTCATGTCGATGCCGCCGTTGCGCGGATCGTCACCGAGGATGCCGTTGCCGTCCCAGTCGGGGCTTTCCATACCGAAGTAGGGGAGCTTTCTCGAGGGCTCGTCGCCAGCCTTGCCGCGGTAGATGGTGGCGATGAAGCCGTCACCGTCGATATCGGCGTAGGGATCGCTGAAGGGAACGCCGTCACCGTTGAGGTCGCGGGGGCGCAGGTTGGGACGGTTGTTGTTGATGAAGGACTGCTCATAGCCGTCGGGGTTGATGACGGGGATGACATAGATGATGTAGTTGTCGAGCAGGCCCTTGACGTAATCGTCGCCGGAGCAGAGGGTCAGCCACCATGCGGTGTACATGGCGGAGGAGGCGCTTTCACGCTCGCCGCCGTGGATGTTGGCGAACACGCCGATGCCGGTCTTATCTTCGGCGGGGATGTTCTTGTTGGTGATCTCGAGGCACCAGAGGTTGCGCTCCTGCCAGGAGGAACCGATGGGGTAGAGGTCGGTGATGTCGGGGTAGGTCTCGTTCATCTTGGCGAGCTGAGACTCAAGCTCGGCGTAGGTGTAGCGATGGTTCCAGTCAATGTCAAGACCGTCGGGGATCTCTTCGGGGGCGTCGGGGCGAACTTCCATGGAGAGGAGCTCAGCCTTTTTGCTGCTGCTGGTGGTGCCGGCATCGTTGCCGCAGGCGGTAAGCCCGAGCACCATAACGAGGGAAAGACTGAGACAGAGAACACGCGTCATAATAGACTTCATTTTCATTTTGAAACGTCCTTTCTTTTCAGTTTTTTTCTTGTTGCGCAGTGCTTAGACAGGGATGCGAAGGGATTGCCGGGGTGATGCTTCGCGGCAGCAAGGGGTGTGCGGCCGGGAAGCGCACGGAAAAGCGAAGCGCCGCTTCCGCGCGGAGAGGCAAAGCTCGAAAAGTTCCCCCTTTTCCTTTTCGAAGGAATGTCCCCCCAAAGAACAACAAAAGCAGCGCGGCGAAATTCAGACAATTCCGCTACACTGCTTCGTTTAGAAAGCAAATACAGTAAAACACATATTCTTATCGTCATCATTTGACTTGATTTTTAATAAAATATGTGTATAATATTTCTGCTGGTACAGCAAATTACTGTTGTGTGGAATGGTCGCATCATTTCACATGATCCTCTGGCAAGGGGCCAACTTGCCAGAGGATGCCCGCTTGTTGTACTTGTGCCGTTATTCTAACGCATTCTTTACGAAAAAGCAAGCCTATTTTGAATATTTTTTGCAAAATGCAGCTCGCGCGAGCTGCATATCTTGTTAAATATGTCTTACTAAACACAAGATATTGCGGTACCGTGGCAGCATGGTAGTGCAATGATTGAATAAAGTTTCAGCTTCCTCTGCCCTTGCCCGGCGGACAAAAGCCGTTACACAGTGTTCAAGTCTATAGAGGTCAAAAAGGCGCCGCAGGTGCAATTGCTTCGTGATGCAGGGCGAGGCATACGCACGGACGTCTCTTCTGCTATGCGCCTGTTGACCCGGACAGAGAATACATGCAAAACAAGATCCATCGTTTTCTGTACAGAAAACAAACAAATCAAACAAATCAAAGGAGTTGAACCAGCATTGGCTGAACAGTTAAAAATCATCCCTCTCGGCGGTCTCAATGAGATCGGCAAGAATATGACCGTGTATGAGTACGGCGGCGAGATCATCGTGGTCGACTGCGGCATGGCTTTCCCCGGCGACGATATGTACGGCATCGACTGCGTCATTCCCGACGTGAGCTATCTTGTCAAGCACAAGAACCGCATCCGCGGCATGTTCATCACCCACGGGCACGAGGACCACATCGGCGCGGTGCCCTACATCCTCAAAAAGGTCAATATGCCCATCTACTGCACGCGCCTGACGGCGGGGCTCATCCGCCTCAAGCTCGAAGAGCACGGCCTTCTCAAGTCGACAAAGATCGTCACGGTGGAAAGCGGCATGACCGTCAAGGCCGGCAAATTCAGCGTGGAGTTCATCCACGTCAACCACTCGATCGCGGACTCTGTGTCCTTTGCCATCCACACGGGACTCGGCACCGTCGTCCACACGGGCGACTTCAAGATCGACTCGACGCCCATCGACGGCGAAGTGATCGACCTTGCCCGCTTCGGCGAGCTTGGCAAGCAGGGCGTTCTCGCGCTGCTCGCGGATTCGACGAACGTTGAGCGCCCCGGCTACACGATGAGCGAGCGCACCGTGGGAAGGACCTTCAACCGCCTCTTCCAGGGCTGCAAGCAGCGCATCATCGTCACGACCTTTGCCTCCAATGTCCACCGCATCCAGCAGATCATGGACGCGGCGGCGGAGTGCGGGCGCAAGGTCGCCGTCACGGGCCGCAGCATGGAGAATGTGACGAAGGTCGCGATGGACCTTGGCTACATGAAGCCGCCGAAAAACACCGTGGTCGACATCAACAAGATCAAGTCGATGCCGCTGGAAAAGCAGGTCATCGTCACCACCGGCTCGCAGGGCGAGGAGATGTCCGCCCTGTACCGCATGGCCTTTTCCCAGCACAAGCAGATCGAGGTCGGCCCCGGCGACCGCGTCATCATTTCGGCTTCCGCCATCCCCGGCAACGAAAATACCGTCTCGCGCGTCATCAACGAGCTCTTCCGCAAGGGCGTTGAGGTCATCTACGACCGCGCGGATATGCTGCACGTTTCGGGCCATGCGTGCCAGGAGGAGCTCAAGATCATCCACGCGCTGACAAAGCCCAAGTATTTCATCCCCGTCCACGGCGAGCAGCGCATGCTCCAGATCCATAAGGATCTCGCCCTGCAAATGGGCATGGACCGCAAGAATATTGTGATTTGCGACAACGGCGACGCCGTCGAGATCGGCGCGCGCTCGATGAAGTGCGTGCCCGGTTATGCGCCCGCGGGCGAGGTGTTTGTTGACGGCTATGGCGTCGGCGACGTCGGCGCGGTCGTGCTGCGCGACCGCAAGCATCTGGCGGAAGACGGCATGGTCGTCGTCGTGCTGCCCATCTCCGCTCAGAACGGCGACCTTCTGGCCGAGCCGGAGATCATCACGCGCGGCTTCATCTATGTCAAGGATTCCGAGGAACTCCTGCAAGATCTCAGGAATCTCACGATGTCCACGGCGGAGGCGTTCCGCGGCAAGCGCGGACGCGACATGAACGAGCTCAAGGGCGCGATCCGCAGCGCCGTGAGCAACTATCTCTTCAAGGCGACCAAGCGCAGCCCCATGGTGCTGCCGGTCATCACGAGACTTTAAGCCGACCAAAAAGCGGCGGCAAAGTCTGCGACGCTATGGGAAGGGGCAGGGAGTGCAAATTTTGCATTCCCTGCCCCTTTTTTCTATTGACAGACTGCGCGCGGTGTGATAGCTTATCGGTAGACGATATATCGGCTGCCGTTATAACGGGAGACGAAAGGAGAGACGTGACATGGGAACGACGGCACTGACCGAAGCGGTCTTTTATATCCTGCTCTCGCTCGATGCGCCGCTGCACGGCTACGGCATCATGCAGAATGTGGAAAGCCTGAGCGGCGGGCGCGTGCGCCTTGCCGCGGGAACGCTCTACGGCGCGCTGGCAACGCTCACCGAGCGCGGCTGGATCGCATCGCTCGGCGATGAGAACGAGGGGCGCAAGAAGGAATATCAGCTCACGCCCGCAGGGCGCGAGGCCGTGCGCGCAGAGCTGCGAAGACTGCACGAGCTGACGCAGAACGGCGACAAGCTGACAAACGAATGGAACTGAGAGGAGAGAGCCATGTTTGAAAAGATCATGCCGCGGATGTTTGTCTACGCCTATGACCCGGAACGGATCGAGGAAATGCTCGACCGCAAGTCGCGCGAGGGCTGGCAGTGCTATGAAGTAGGTCTGTTCTACTGCTTCCACCGCGGCGAGCCGGATGAGTACGAATACCGCGTGCAGGCGACGAAAAAGAAAGAAATGGAGCGGCTGCAATATATCAAGGGACTGCGCGAGCTCGGCATCGAGCATGTGGGCACGGTGGGAGAGTATCTGATCCTGCGCAAGAAGAAAGACGGTACGCCGTTTGAGCTGTATTCTGATTTGGATTCGTTAATGGCGCAGATAAAGCGCGTGCGGCGCGTGCTGTGGAGCGGGGCTGTGATGTGCCCGTTTATCGCGTTTGCGGAAATAGTGCCGCTGATCGGCAGGCTGTATCGGCGCTTTCAGACCGGCGGCTATGCAGAGCCCGTAATATATATACCGGCCATCGCATTGATGGTGCTGCTTTTGATAGGACTCTGCATCTGCGCCGCGCAGTGTATCCGCGCATTGCGCCGCACGAGAGAAAAGCTTAAAAAGCTCGAGGCCGAGCGCGTGATTCAGGAGTGAAAGGAGAAACGCCATGGCGAAGGACAAAAAGACCGTGCTGCATCTGTCGAGCTATGCCATTGATCCCGAGCGGATCGAGAGACGGGCGAACGAAATGGCGAAAGAGGGCTGGCTTCTTGAAAAGTTCGGCTCGCTGTGTTCCACCTACCGGCGGGGAGAGCCGGGCGAGTACGAGTACCGCGTGCAGGTGAAGGAAGCGGGTATAGACCGCCTTACCTACATCGCGGAGCTTACGGAGTTCGGCATTGAAGAGGTCGGCGGCGTGGGCGACCTGCTTGTTCTGCGCAAAAAGGCGGACGGCACGCCCTTCGAGCTGTACTCAGACCTCGACTCCCTCATCGCCCAGCAGAAAAAAGCCGTGCGCTACCTGCGCGCGGGTCTGATCATGAGCTTTTTCTGGGGAAGCATGATGCTGATGAATGTGTTGACAACACTGATGAATGCGAATGTGATCGGCTGGTACGCAGGCAAGGCTGCGATAAACTTTAGTACGGCGAAGGTGCTGATGCTTGTGGCGGCCTCTCTTCTTCTGCTTGTCTGCATCGTGGGTTTTGTCGACTGCCCGCGCGGCCTGCGCCGCGCGAAAAAGAAGATCGCATCTCTCGAGGCCGAGCGCGTCGTGCAGGAGTAAGACACCTTGCAAAATGCCGCCGGGCGTTGTACAATATCCCGTCGAAAGAAACAACGACCGGGAGGAAAGCCGACATGATCCAGGATATCGAACCGAAGCATCTTTTTAACGAGTGGAAGAAGAACGCCGTGCCGAAAAAGAGCAGCGCCGTGGTGCAGTTCCGCGGGCAGGATCTTCTCTGCCGCATCGACGAGAACGGACTGAAATTTCCCGTGCGCTCGATGTTTGCAGAGCCGGACGAGGCGTTTATCTACCTCTTCGAGCTCGACGGGCGGGAGTATTACCTGCTCTTTGATGAGAAAGAGCGCACGATCGAGGGCTATTCCTATCGGGGCATCGGCCTTTTCCGCACGGAAAAGCCGCAGGAGCTTGCCTACGCCGCCGTGAGCGCGTGGCATCTGTGCTCGTGGTATCGCAGCGCGCGCTATTGCGGCTGCTGCGGGGAAAAGCTCGTCCACGATGAAAACGAGCGCATGATGCGCTGCCCCAAGTGCGGCAACATGATCTTCCCGCGCATCAACCCTTCGGTTATCGTGGCCGTGACGCACGGGGACTACCTGCTGCTCACAAAGTACGCCAACCGCCCCGGCGCGACGCGCACGGCGCTCGTCGCGGGCTTCACCGAGTTTGCCGAGAGCTTTGAGCAGACCGTGCGCCGCGAGGTGATGGAGGAGGTCGGGCTCAAGGTCAAGGACCTGCGCTATTACCGCTGCCAGCCCTGGGGCATCAGCGGCAACATCATGATGGGCTACTGGTGCAGGCTTGACGGCGACGACGACACCATCCATCTCGACAACTTTGAGCTGGCGGACGGCGCATGGGTCAGCCGCGAGGAGCTGCGAGAGAACTATACGGGCAACGGCATCGCCCTCACCTCGGAGATGATCGCCGAATTTGCCGCGGGCAGAGACCCTTACAGCCTGGAAGCGAAAAACTAAAACAAAAAACGTCTGTCTCGGTCGAGACAGACGTTTTTTCTATGGCTTTTCGATAAGACCAACCGACAGCAGGCGCATGTTGTCCCACTGCGCGAGCTTGCGGAGCTCCCCGCCCTCGTACTCATACAGCGTGCACGGAACCCACCAGTTGACGTTGAGCTTAACAAAGGCAAAGTAGCGCTGGCCGTTCACAACGATGATCTGAAAATCGAAGATCGCATGGTCGATCTGGTCCGCGGCGGCGTGCATCATCGCGATCATCGTCTCGTTGGGTTCAACGACATTGCCGACAGAATCATAGAGCGTGGTGGCGACGAGCGTGTTGACCCTGTGCGAGCGAAGCGCGGAGGTGTCGAAGTTCGCGTAGTCGGCGGTATAAAAGACGCAGGTGTCTGGCGTAAAAGCATCGCAGCGGCGGCTTTTGCCGCTTGCATAGACCGTTTCGCAGACATAGGCGGCGGCCTGCTCGTCGGCGCCTTTCAGCGCGACGTGCAGGAGCGGTTCATCGGACTCGCTTCGGACGAAGAGAAACAGCGCGAACCCTAACGCAAGACAGAGCAGCGCGGCAAGTATGCGTTTCATCGTAAGCCTCCTTGCAATCCGGCAATCAGCCGTTCGCGGTTTTGTCCTCTTCGATGCGCGCGCGCACGTTCTCGCGGAAGGCGAGCCACGCATCTTCGTTTTCCACATAGTATTTGGGGCAGATCTTACCCGTCACGTCGTAGTGGCGGATGACGTCTTCGCCGGGGTCAAGATCGAACGTCTCGCAGAGCCACGCGACGAGCGCTTCAAGGCTCTCCATCGTCGCGTCGTTAAATTCGCCCGTCTCATCGGCGTGGCAGACCTCGATGGACACGGTGTAGTCGTTCGCGGTGTTTGAGCAGTAGGCGATCTCCGTCAGCGGCACGCACTGCAAAATTTCACCCTCCAGCCCGACGACAAAGTGCGCGCTCGCGTAGGTCTCGTGCGTCAGGGCGAGATTGGCGAAAAAGCTGCGGTTCGCCGCGGCGCTCGTGCCGGGATTGCCGACATAGTGCACCACCACGCCGGAGATCTCCCTGAGCGGCGTGCCGGGACGGGAATATTCGTTGAGGGGAAGTTCGTCGACCGTGACAAAGTCCGGCACGCTGACATTCGAACCGGGGAGACCTCGGTGGGCGAGCGCATAGCGCAGCTTCACGCCGCCAAGAACGAGCAAAACGAGCGCGAGCAGGACGAGGAAGGCTTTCTTACTCCCGGTGCGGCGGCGCCTGCGCCGCCGCTTTGTTCTTTCTGCCATGTCAGTTCACGCTTTCCTCGGTGGAAGCGTCCTCTGTGGCGGGGAGGGTGTGAATGCCGTCGTCGCTGGGCGGCGTTACGGTGTTGGATTTCAGCTCGGGCAGCAGCTCACTGAGTACTTGCAGGGTGTTGGGCGTTGAGTTATTCACATTGGGGTCGAGCGTATATACCTCCGGGCGGCCTTTTTCATTGGTGGACTCATAGTACAGCTCGGGCGAGAAGTGGGTGGGGGAATCGTACAGGTATTCCTGCACGGCGAAGATGTCGCTGCTGCCGTTATCGGAATCCTGAACGTCCTGCATCAGCGCGGCGTAGACCTGTTCGGCCTGCGCGGCGGTGAGGGTATAGTCCTTTCCACCGGAGTTATCATCGTAATAGTAGCAGTAGCTGTCGAGGAAACGCGGCGTGTCGCCGAGGTGTTCGTAGCCGTTGCCGAGGACACGGCGGAGCACGGACTCTCTGCACATATAGAGCGCGTTCACGCGCGCCGTGGCGGACGAGGGCACGGTGAGGTCGCTTCTCCGCAGGTAGAGCGAATAGGAGCGCGAGAGCTGCGAGCCGTCCTTGAGGTAGTAGGTCAGGCGCAGGGAGAAGGGCTCAATGTCGTCATAATCGCTCTGGGAGAGCGTATCTGCGTCCCATGCGTCTGCCATACGCGCCTGCTCATCCCGGTTTTTGACGATGGCCTGGTGCGCCGCGGTGAGGCGGCGGATGGTATCGGCGTCGTCGGTCGTGACGTTCGTCATGCCGGAGAAGGTGTAGTAAACGGATTCGATCTCGCTCTCGTCCGGCACGTGCTTTTCATAGCCTGTGAGGTCGAAGCTCATCGCAACGCCAAGCAGCACAAGAGCAAGCGCGACGATGGCTGCGCCCTTTGCGCCCGCGCGGAAGACGCGGAAGCTCTTTTTGACGAGCATCTCGGCGACAAAGTAGCCCACAAGCCCCGCCGCCGCCATGCAGAGGATCGTGCCGGGCAGGGAATCGCTGCCGCCCGAGCGGTACTGGCCGAAGAGGAAATAGTAGAGGAACTGCCCGAGGGCAACGGCGGTACAGAACGCCACGCCGTACTTGAAGATGGGCGTCGCCCACGGGAAGGCGACCGTCGAGCCGGTCATCTCGCTCTTGCGCGTGCGGTAGAGGAGCAGCGCGATGAGGGCGATGACAAGTCCCGCGAGCGCATAGGCGGCGAGGATCATGAACGAGCGGCGCTCGAGCGCGTAGGCGGTCACGTAGTACGAGTCGTTCTCGCAGGCTTCGATCGAGGCGATGTTCACCTTGAGGTACATATAGAGGGGCGGGGAGAGAAAATCGAGCGTAACGTCGGTGTGTCCGCTGTAGCCGTAGAGGAAATTGCCCGCAAAGTTGCGCAGCAGATATTCCATTCCCGGAACGAGGATATTGCCGACGAAATAGAAGACGGGCGCGGCGAGGATCTGCCCCGTCATCATCATGCACAGCACGGCGAAGGAGTAGAAAAAGACGGCTTCGAGCATGGCGCTGCCCATGGCCGCGCCGGTGACGCCCCAGAAGCTTAAGTGCAGCGGGGCGGAGATCGCCGCGCCGAGCAGGAACGTGACGAGAATGGTGGAAACCTGGCAGAACAGTCCCGTGAGGTAGGCGGTCAGAAAGATGGTCTCGCGCCGCACGGGGAGCGCGTGGAAGCCGTTCGTCGCGCGGCTTTGCGTCAGGTGCGAGAAGGCGAGCATCGCAAAGAAAAGGCCGAAGACGAAGGAAATGAAGACGCCGCCGCGCACGCCGGCATTGAGCAGCAGGTAGGATGCATCCGTTGCGCTGTAACCGCCCTGATAGGCGGTCAGCTCTGAAAAGAGCGCGACCGGCACGAGGAAAAGCCACAAGGCGGTGTAGCCGAGCCAGAGCGGCCAGGTGTGCTTGAGCTGGCTGCGGAATAGAGTCTTATCAAAGAACGATGTCGCGGATCGCATAGTCCTCACCTCCCAGTTCATAGATGAAAATTTCTTCAAGTGACAGCGGCACCGCGTCGATAAAGATCGGGTGCAGCGCGGAGAGCTGCTGTACGAGCGCCTCGGTCTCGCCGCGGCAGATGAGCGTGTGGACGCGCCCGGTCTGCGCGTGGTGCAGCACCTTGATCCCCTGCGGCAGCTCGGGCAGCTCCGCGCCCTCGAAGGCGAGCTGGAGCTTCACGGTATAGTCCTGCAATTCGCTCAGCGAATGCTCAAGCAGGAGCTTGCCGCGGCTCATCACGCCCACATGGTCGCACACGTCCTCCAGTTCGCGCAGGTTGTGCGAGGAGACGAGCACCGTTGTGCCGCGCTCGGCAACGTCCTGCAAAATGAGGCTCCACACCTGACGGCGCATCACGGGGTCGAGGCCGTCCACCGGCTCGTCGAGGATGAGATAGTCGGGCATCGTGCACAGCGCGAGCCAGAAGGCCGCCTGCTTCTGCTGGCCCTTGCTCATGCGGCGCAGCGGCCGCTTTTCATCGAGCGCGAAGACCTCGCGGAGCTTTTCAAAGCGCTCCTGATTGAACTTCGGGTACAGCCCGCGGTAAAAGCGCATCATATCGCGCAGCCCCGCCTGCATAAAGTAGAACCAGTCGTCGGGAATGGAGGCGATGCGCGCCTTCACGCCCGCATTTTCCCAGACCTCCTCGCCGTCAAAGCGCACGCTGCCCTCATCCTGGCGGTAAACACCCGTAAGATGACGCAGCAGCGTCGTCTTGCCTGCGCCGTTCGGCCCCACAAGGCCGTAGACCGCGCCGCGCGGCACGCTCAGATCCGCGCCGTCGAGCGCGGCAAAGCCGTCAAAGGTCTTTTTAAGACCGCGTACTTCGATCATTTCGCTTCTCCCTCCCTGCACAATGCTTGAATGTCTTTTTCGCTCGCGCCCATGGCGCGCAGCTCCTGCAAAAGCTCCTGCAATTGCGTTTCCAGTGTTTTGCGCCGCGCATCGTCCTGCGTGCGGCGGGTGTGTACGGCGAAGCAGCCCTTTCCCGGCACCGAGCAGCAGTAGCCGCTCGTTTCCAGCTCGTTGTAGGCGCGCTGGATGGTATTGGGGTTGATGGCCAGCTGCGTCGCCAGCGCGCGCACCGAGGGGAGCTTGTCCCCGTCGGCGATGACGCCCGAGACGATCAGCCGCCGCAGTCCGTCGCACACCTGCTCGTAGATCGGGCGCGAGTCGCGGTAATTCAAGGTGATCATGACACGCCTCCTGTACTCACTGTTTGCACAGCACGGCGAGCAGTAATACGCCGAGCAGGAGCAGGCCGAGCGCCGGGATCAGAATGATCGGATGGAACATAGGCACCTCCAACTGTACTAAGTGTTCTAGTACAGTAAGGATAGCATGGCTGCGCCGCCCTGTCAATCCCTTTTTCCTGTTCGATGCGAGCGGGTAAAAAACGCATGAAATTCACTGAAAACGCCGGAAAATTGACTGATTTCTGCATAAATGCAAAATTTTACTCATTCTTAGCGGCGCGAAACGCCGGATTGCCCGTTGACAGGGGGCGCGTGTTTTGGTATGCTTTGCCTATGAAATATTTTCATCTGATATTTCATAAAACGTGATTTTTCGGAAAGGGGAAAGAATATGGAGCAATTTATGCAGATCAACAAAGCCGTCAACGGCTTTGTGTGGGGGCCTGTGATGCTGGTGCTGCTCGTGGGAACGGGCGTATATCTGAGCATCGCCGTGGGCTTTATCCAGTTTACCAAGATCGGCTACTGGTGGAAAAACACCATCGGCAGAATTTTTAAGAAGAGCGAGGCGGGCGAAGGCGAGATCACACCCCTGCAGGCTGTGTCCACGGCCCTTGCTTCCACCGTCGGTACGGGCAACATCGCGGGCGTCACGGGCGCGATCATCCTCGGCGGCCCGGGCGCGGTGTTCTGGATGTGGGTCTCGGCGCTTTTCGGCATGGTGACGAAGTTCTCCGAGGTGACGCTGGCCGTCAAGTACCGCGAGCGCAACGAAAAGGGCGACTGGTGCGGCGGCCCGATGTACTACATCAAAAACGGCCTCGGCCCGAAGTGGAAGTGGCTCGGCGGCGTGTTTGCCGTCCTCGGCGCGATCGCGGCATTCGGCATCGGCAACATCGCGCAGGTGCATTCCATCGCGGACTCTGTTAAGTCCGTCGCGATTGCCTTCAACGAGAACGCGGCCAGCAAGGAAAAGCTCATCTGCCTCATCACGGGTATCTGCGTTGCGGCCTTCGTAGCGCTCGTGCTCATCGGCGGCGTCAAGCGTATCGGTCAGGTCACGGAAAAGCTCGTGCCTCTCATGGCCATCATCTACATCGTCTGCGCGCTCATCGTGGTGTTTGCCAATATTTCTCAGGTGCCGGCGGTTTTCGCCTCCATCTTCAAGGGCGCGTTCAACCCCGCGGCCGTCACCGGCGGCGCGGCGGGCATCAGCATCAAGCTTGCGATGACCAAGGGTGTCGGCCGCGGCGTTTTCTCCAATGAGGCGGGCCTCGGCTCCGCGCCCATCGCGCACGCCGCCACCTCGGAAAAGAACCCTGTCAAGCAGGGCCTCTACGGTATTTTCGAGGTCTTTATGGATACCATCGTCATCTGCACGCTCACGTCCCTCGTCGTCCTCTGCTCCGGCGCAGCGGACGGCAACTACGGCAACAACGATCTTGCGGGCGTGCCCACCGCGGTCGCTGGCTTTTCGAGCGTCTTCGGCGACAAGGTCGGTTCGATGATCCTTGCCGTGGGCCTGCTGCTCTTTGCAACTTCCACCATCCTCGGCTGGGCGCTCTACGGCACGCGCTGCGCGGAGTTCCTCTTTGGCAGCAAGATCATCCGCCCCTATCAGATCGTCTTCTGCCTTGTGGTCATCGGCGGCGCGGTCGCGGATCTCTCGCTCGTGTGGGATATCTCCGATACGCTCAACGGCCTCATGGCCATCCCCAACCTCATCGCGCTGCTGCTGCTGAGCCCCGTGGTCATCAAGGTGACGAAGGAGTATTTCGCGGGACTGAGAAAATAATCGAAACAGCGGCAAAGCCTTTGGCGCTGAAAAGAGACGGCCCTGGCCGTCTCTTTTTCTGCGCCTTTTTGCCGCGCGGGACGAAAAAACGCAAAAAAATCGACGGAAAACCAAAGGTTTTGCTTTACAACGGGGAAAAGCTGTGTTACTATAATTCAGCACGCTTATCGTGCATTCCCGCACTTAGGACGTGGAGGACTCACCGACCCGCCGCTCAGTGTTGGGAGAATTTATGAAAGGTGGATCATACACTATGATGCTCAAAGACCAGAAGACGGCCATCATCGAGGCCAACCGCACCCACGAAGGCGACACCGGTTCTCCGGAAGTTCAGGTCGCTATCCTCACCGAGCGTATCGCTCAGCTCACCGAGCACCTCAAGCAGCACCCGCAGGACAACCACTCCCGCCGCGGCCTGTACAAGATGATCGGTAAGCGCCGCAGCCTTCTCGATTACTTCATGAAGAAGGACATCGAGCGCTATCGTGCCCTGATCGCCAAGCTGGGTATCCGTAAGTAAGTTTGAAAACAGGGTGATGCGCACGCATCACCCTTCTTTTCTTACTTCCACCCTGCACTTTCCCCGCGCGTATGAGAGCCTGCTATGCTTTAGCAGTTGAAAAAGCGGCGGCGTGACCGACGTTTTTTCAAGTGCTAAACGGTCGGCTCCCATACGGAATTTTTACAAAAAGGAGATCGACAAATGTCTACCATCATTACCAAGAGACAGTTTCCCAACTACCACAAGTACGAGATGGATCTCGCGGGCCGTCCCCTCACGCTCGAGGTCGGCAAGCTCGCCGAGCTCGCCAACGCCGCCGTTATGGTCGGCTACGGCGATACCCGCGTGCTCGTCTGCGCCACTGCCTCCGCCCGTCCCCGCGACGGCATCGACTTTTTCCCCCTCTCTGTTGACTTTGAGGAGAAGCTTTACTCCGTCGGCCGCATCCCCGGCTCGTTCAACCGCCGCGAGGGCCGTCCCGGCGAAAAGGGCATCCTGACGAGCCGCGTCATCGACCGCCCCATCCGTCCCCTCTTCCCCTATGACTTCCGCAACGATGTTTCCATCATGGCGACCGTCATGAGCGTCGATCACGACTGCTCTCCCGAGATCGCGGCCCTGATCGGCACCTCCGCCGCCCTCGCCATTTCCGACATCCCCTGGAACGGCCCTGTCGGCGCGCTCAAGGTCGGTCTTGTGGACGGCGAGCTCGTCCTCAACCCCACGAGCGAGCAGCGCAAGGTCTCTGACCTTGACGTGACCGTTGTTTCCACCGGCAAGAAGGTCGTCATGATCGAGGCGGGCGCGAACGAGGTCGACAACGACACCATGTACAAGGCCATCGAGCTTGCCCACAACGAGAACCAGAAGCAGGTCGAGCTCATCAACCGCATGGTCGCCGAGATCGGCAAGCCCAAGTTCGACTACCCGCACGCGAGCTTCAACCAGGAGCTGTTCGACAAGATCGTCGAAAACTTCATGGACGAGGCCAAGGCCGCGATGGACACCGACGACAAGAACGTCCGCGAGGCCCGCTGGAACGAGATGATCGAGCACTGGCACGAGAAGTTCCTCGAGGAGTATCCCGACATGGATCAGTTCCTCGACGAGATTACCTACAAGTTCCAGAAGAAGATCGTCAAGGCGTGGCTGCTTGAAGGCCACCGCGTGGACGGCCGCGCGAAGAACGAGATCCGTCCTCTCGCCGCCGAGGTCGGTGTGCTGCCCCGCGTCCACGGCTCGGGCCTCTTTACCCGCGGCCAGACGCAGGTGCTCTCCGTCTGTACGCTCGATACGCTTTCCGCCGCCCAGAAGCTCGACACCATCTGGGAAGAGACCGAAAAGCGCTATATGCACCACTATAACTTCCCCGGCTACTCCGTCGGCGAGGCCAAGCCCTCCCGCAGCCCCGGCCGCCGCGAGATCGGCCACGGCGCTCTTGCTGAGCGCGCGCTGCTGCCGGTCATCCCGTCTGTCGACGAGTTCCCGTATGCCATCCGCGTCGTGAGCGAGGTCGTCTCCTCCAACGGCTCGACCTCTCAGGGCTCCATCTGCGGCTCCACGCTCGCGCTGATGGACGCCGGCGTGCCCATCAAGGCGCCTGTTGCCGGTATCTCCTGCGGGCTTATCCAGGATGGCGACGATTTCACCACCTTCATCGACATTCAGGGCGTTGAGGATTTCCACGGCGAGATGGACTTCAAGGTCGCCGGTACCAAGAAGGGCATCACCGCCATCCAGATGGACCTCAAGAACGACGGTCTCACCATGGCCATCATCAAGAACGCTCTTGAGATCACCTATGACGCGCGCGTGCAGATCCTCGACCAGATCATGCTGCCCTGCATCGCAGAGCCGCGCGCCGAGGTCAGCGAGTATGCGCCCAAGATGATCACCATGCACATCGATCCCGAGCGCATCCGCGAGGTCATCGGCAAGGGCGGCAGCGTCATCCAGAAGATCGTGGCCGACACCGGCGCCAAGGTCGACATCGACGACGACGGTACCATCCACATCGCCTCTGCCAACGCCGCCGCGTGCGACGCTGCGAAGAAGTGCATCGACGATATCGTCTTCGTGCCCGAGGTCGGCAAGCTCTACTACGGCCGCGTCGTGCGCCTGATGCAGTTCGGCGCGTTCGTCGAGATCGCCCCGGGCAAGGACGGCCTGGTCCACATCTCCAAGCTCGACCGCAAGCGCGTCGAGAAGGTCGAGGACGTGGTCACCGTCGGCGACATGATCTGGGTCAAGTTCATGGAGATCGACGAGAAGGGCCGCTGGAACCTCTCCCGCAAGGACGCTCTCATTGAGATCGAGGCCCAGCAGGCCGCCGCGAAGGCTGCCGGTCAGCAGTAAGCGGTTTTCCCAAAAAGCAAACAGAAAGCAGCGCCGAAAGGCGCTGCTTTTTTGCGCTTGCGCGCCCCTTTTCAAATCTTCGTCTGTGTGCTATACTTTCTCCACATGAGATAAGAAAAGGGGGGAGCTGCATGGAGCTGATCGCAGCCATCGCCACGGCGCAGAGCCCGTCGGCCGTCGGCATTGTCAGGCTGAGCGGAGAGGGGACGAGAGACGCGCTCGCCGCGCTCTTTACCCCGGCGAACGGCAAGGCGGTCTCTGACCTTCCGTACCGCCGCATGACCTACGGCGATGTGCGCGACGAGACGGGTGCGCTGCTCGACCGCTGCATGGCGGTCTGCTTTTCTGCCGCCCACAGCTACACCGGCGAGGAGAGCGCCGAGATCCACTGCCACGGCTCGCCCGTGGTGCTCGGCGAGGTGCTGCGCGCCGCGTTCCGCGCGGGCGCGCGGCAGGCAAGGCCCGGCGAATTCACGCAGCGCGCCTTCCTGAACGGCAAAATGGACCTCACCGAGGCGGAGGCGGTCATCGACCTCATCGACGCCGAGACCGCGGAGTGCGCGCGCAACGCCGCCGCCCAGCTCTCCGGCGCGCTGCGCCGCCCGATTGAAGCGGTCTACGACCGCCTGCTCGACATTTCGAGCCGTTTTTACGCCATCGTCGACTATCCCGACGAGGAAATCGAGGATCTCTCGCGCGAGGAGACCGCCGCCTCGCTCACAGCGGGCGAAGAAACGCTTTCCGACCTGCTCGGTACGTTTGCGCGCGGCAGGGTGCTCAAAAGCGGCGTGGCGACGGCCATCGTCGGCGCGCCGAATGCGGGCAAAAGCTCGCTTTTGAACGCGCTCGTCGGCTTTGAGCGCGCTATCGTCACGGACATCGCGGGCACGACGCGCGACACCGTGGAGGAAAAGGCCACCGTCGGCGGCGTCCTGCTGCGCCTCATCGACACCGCCGGCATCCGCGAGACGGCGGACACGGTGGAAAAACTCGGCGTGGAGCGGTCGAAAAAAGCCGTCGAGGACGCGGATCTCATCCTCGCGCTGCTCGACGGCAGCGCACCGCCTGCGCCGGAGGCGCTCGAGCCGCTCGCGCTTGCTGCGGAAAGCGGCAAGCCGTGGCTTCTGCTGCTGACCAAATCCGACCTCGGCGGCGCGCCGAATATCTTGCCCGATGGAGGCTTGCGCGCGCCCGAGGAAGTGATCTCCCTTTCCAGCGTGACGCATGAGGGCTTTGACGCGCTTGTGGCCGCTGTCCGCAAGCTCTACCCCGCGCCGCGCGCGGGCAGCGCGCTCGTGACGAATACCCGTCAGGCTGAGGCCGTCCGCCGCGCGCTCGAGAGCGTCCGCGCGGCGAAGGAGGCGCTGCTCGGCGGCATGACGCCGGATGTGGTGCTCACCGAGGTCGAGCAGGCGCAGACAGCTCTCGGCGAGCTCACGGGCCGCACGGCGCGCGAGGATATGGTCGCGCGCATTTTCGAGCGCTTCTGCGTGGGAAAATAATCCGCTCCCGTATTTGCAGGGCAAAGAAAACTTTGTTATAATGATTCTTCCGGAATTCGGAAAGGAGAACATACCATGCGTGATTACATTATCATGACCGACAGCTGCTGCAGCCTGAACCGGCAGGAGGTTGACGAGCTGGGCATTACCGTTTTGCCGCTTTCTTTTACGATGGAGGGCAAGACGTATCTTGATACACCCGACCATGCGGATATGTCGCCGGAGACCTTCTTTCAGAAGATCGCCGACGGTGTGGACTGCACGACCGCAGCGGTCAATGTCGGCCAGTTCACCGACGCGATGACGTCGGCGCTGAACGCGGGCAAGGATATCCTGTGCATCAGCTTTTCGAGCGCGCTTTCCACGACTTATCAGTCCGCGTGCATCGCGGCGGAGGATCTGCGCGCAGAGCACCCGGAGGCGAAGATCATCGTGATCGACTCTCTCTCCGCCTGCCGCGGGCAGGGAATGCTCATCTATCGCACGGTGCGCGAGCGGCGCGAGAAAAACCTTGACATCGAGGCGCTTGCCGACTTTGTGCGCGGCACGATCCAGCATCAGGACCACTGGTTCATGGTGGACGATCTCAATCACTTAAAGCGCGGCGGGCGCGTCAGCGCCGCAGCGGCCTTGGCGGGCACGGTGCTCGGCATCAAGCCTGTTCTGCACACCGACAGCGAGGGGAAGCTCACCCCCGTGAGCAAGGCGCGCGGCAGCAAGGGCGCGCTGCGCGCACTGGTGGACAAGATGGAGGAGCTGGGCATCGAGCCGGAGAAGAACCAGCCCATCTTCATCTGCCACGCCAACTGCCCGGACTATGTAGACTATGTGAAGGAGCTGCTCCGTGAGCGCTTCAACGTCACCGACGTGCGCGCGGACTTTATCGGTCCCGTGATCGGTGCGCATACCGGCTGCGGAACGCTGGGACTTTTCTTTGTGGGGACGAAACGATGAAATGGTTAGAATTACACCTTGATACGCGGCCCGAGGGCATCGAGCCTGTGACGGAGCTTTTGAGCACCTACGGCATCGACAGCTTGATGATCGACGAGGAGGGCGATTTCAAGGACTTCCTTGAGAACAATCACCAGTACTGGGACTATGTCGACGAAGAGCTGATGCAGTCCATGCGCGGCAAGAGCCGTATCACCTTCTACCTTGAAGACGGCGAGGAGGGCTTCAATACCCTCGCGCAGCTGCGCATCGGCCTTGCGGCCTTCAAAAAGCAGCACCCCGAGTATGCTCCCTTGATCCTCAGCATGGAAAATGTGGAGGACGCGGACTGGGAGAACAACTGGAAGCAGTTCTATAAGCCCATGGAGATCGGCGAGCGGCTGCTCGTCGTGCCCGAGTGGGAGCAGGCGAAGGAGGACGGGCGTGTCAAGCTCGTCTTAAACCCCGGCCTCACCTTCGGCACCGGCAGCCACGCGACGACGCGTCTCTGCCTCATGGCGCTCGAGCAGCACATCCACGGCGGAGAAAAGGTGCTCGACCTCGGCTGCGGCAGCGGCATTCTCTCCATCGCCGCGCTGCTGCTCGGCGCGAAGGACGCCTTCGCCTGTGATATTGACGACAAGTGCGTCGGCGTCGCCTACGAAAACGCCGCGCTCAACGGCGTGGGGCATGAGCACTACACCGTCCGCGCGGGCGACGTGCTCAGCGACAAGGGCTTGCAGAAGGAATTCGGCGGCGACTATGATGTGATCGTTGCGAACATCGTGGCGGACGTCATCATCGCGCTTGCCCCGCAGGTGGGGAGGCTGCTCAAAAAGGGCGGCATTTTCCTCTGCTCCGGTATCATTGACGACCGCGCCGACGAGGTGCGCGAAAAGCTCGTCGAGGCGGGCTGGACGATCGAGGAAACGCGCAGCAGCGAGGGCTGGTTTTCCTTCCTCTGCCGGTAAAATGAAACAAAAAAGACCATCCTCTTTTGTGGAAGAGGATGGTCTTTTTTTGGCGCGTAAAATATACTTGACAATATCGATTATCGATAATACACTTAGATCAAGAAATATCGAATATCGATATATGGAGGTGAGCGCGTGGCACGAGAAAAATTCGGCACGCTGACCGAGCAGATGTTTTATATCCTCCTGTGCCTGCGCGAGGAGTGCTGCGGCATGGACGTGATGGCGCGCGTGAGCGAGCTGACAGGCGGCCGTGTAGCGGTGGGGCCCGGCACGCTTTACAACCTGCTCGAGCAGTTTCTGGCGGCGGGCTACATCGTCGAAACGCGCGCGGAGGGGCGGCGGCGCAGCTACCGGCTCACCGGCGCGGGAGAAGCGCTGCTGAAAGGCGAGGTGGAGCGCCTGCAAATGCAGGTGCGGGATTACCAGGCGATATTTGAAAGATAACGCCCCTTCGCGTCCAGCGAAGGGTGAGAGAAAGTGAGGTTTTCCGATGCGCAATACCAAATGGGAGCTGAATCCCTATTCTTTTTACGACACCGAGGGCCTTGCGCGCCATTTTGAGCGTATGGCGGCGGAGGGCTGGGCCCCAGACCGCGTGGGCCTTTTTATCCGTTACCGCCGCATCCGGCCGCAGAAGCTGCGCTTTGCCGTCACCTATTATCCTGATGATGGCGGCGGAGAGGATGGCGAGGAGGTCTTTCTTGATTACTGCGTGCAGGCGGGTTGGCAGCAGGCTGCGGGCGCGGGCGAGCTGACCTTTTGGGGCGGCGGCGCCATGGGGGAGGGCGGCGGCCTTGGCGGGCGGACGCGCCATGTGCTCTGCACAGCGGATGAGAACGCCGTCGACGTCGAGACCGACCCTGTCTTACAGGTGGACGCGATGCACCGTGCCCTCAAATATTACCACAGTATGATGATTTTTTGGTTCGGCTATATGCTCCTCAGGATCTGGGATATCCTGACCGGCCTGAAAACAGACCCTCTGAATACGCTTATCTATGGAATGGGGGATTTTTTGTCATGTATTTCGCCTGTTGTCACGCTGATCTGCGGGACTGACCTTATCTGCTATAACAGCTGGTATCGGAAGGCGGCGCGCACGGCGAGAGAGGAACATCGCTTTTTGCCTGCAAAGTCGCGCCCGTGGCTCCAGATACTGGAGCGCGTGGCGCTGCTGCTGACACTTTTCGGCATTTTGGTGAGAGCCCTGCTGGGGACCGGCGGCAGCAGTATGGGGAGGCTTTACCTTGCCGCGATCCTGTGCGGGATCACGCCGTTCGCTGCGATGTTTCTCACCTATTCGGCGGTGAAAACCGGTGCGGGCAGGGCGAAGCGCTGCATCGTCACGGCCTGCGTGACGGCGGCGGTCGCGCTGGCTTCGGTGGGGGTGCTGCTCACCATGGAGCAGAACGGACTTTTTGACAGCGATGAAGTTCCGCCTGAGCTGTATGATGAAGAATTTCGGGCGACGGTCTACCACGACGCGCTGCCGCTCTACCTCTCTGATCTTGGCGTGGAGGATGAGGATGCGCTCTGGTCGTGTCTGAGTTGGGGGAGCTCCTCGCCCTTCGCTGCGCGGTACGGCGGAGAGCAGCGAGATGTGCTTGCCAGCTTGGATGATCCCGAGCATCCGGAGACAGCGCGCGGCAACCCTGCATGGATCCACTACGACATCGGAGAGGTGTATCTTGCGTCATGGTTTGACCGCTGCCTTGTCTCCGAGCTGGACTATGAGCAGACTGCCCTTATCGACGGCGAGCATCGCCGTCTCCCTTACGCCTACCGCGAGGTCGATGCCGCGCCGTGGGGTGCAGAGCGGGCGTGGCAGCTCTACGACGAGGAAGAGGAGCAGTGGCTTGACCACTGGCTCATCACAGGCGGCACGCGCATTGTCGAGTTTGCGTCGGGCAGTGTGCAAATGAACGATGCCCAAAAGGCGACCGTCGGCGAAAAGCTGCTGGGCAGCTAATAAAAAGCGGCCTTCTCCCTTCGGGAGAAGGCCGCTTTTTCAGCAAAGTCTTTACTTGTTCGCCGCGCGCTCCGCCGCCTCGACGACGTGACTTGCAAGAATGGTGCTCGTCACGGTGCCGACGCCGCCGGGAACGGGGGTGATGGCCTCGACGATGGGCTCGACCTCGGCAAAGCGGGTGTCGCCGCAGAGGTTACCGTCCGCGCCGACATGGATGCCGACGTCCAGCACGATCTGGCCCTCGCGCACGCTCTCCGCGCCCACCATGCCGGCCTTACCGGCGGCGACAACAAGAATGTCGGCCTCGCGGCAGATCGCGGGCAGGTTCTCGCTGCGGCTGTGGCAGATGGTCACAGTCGCGTGCTCGGCGAGCAGCAGCAGGGAGACGGGCTTGCCGATGACAAGGCTGCGGCCGATGACGACCACGCGCTTGCCCTTGATGGGGATGTTGTAGTGCTTGAGCAGCGCCACGCAGGCGGCGGCGGTGCAGGGGGGATAGCCGCCCTTGGTGTCGGCGTAAACGGCGGTCATGGAACCGTCGGTGATGCCGTCCATATCCTTTTTGGGGTCGAGCGCTGCGCGCGCCGCCTCGTCGTCAAGGTGCCCCGGCAGCGGGCGGAACATCAGCACGCCGTGGACCTTCTCGTCCGCGCCCAGCGCGTGAATGTTCTCCATCAGCTCTTCCTGCGTCACATCCTCGGGCAGGACGACCTGACGCACCGCCACGCCGACCTTCTCGCAGCGTTTGAGCGCGCCGCGCTCGTAGGCAAGGTCATCCTCGCGCGCGCCGACGCGCAGGATCGCAAGGCAGGGCTCGACGCCGTTTTTCTTCAGTTCCTCAGTCTTTGCATGGAGCTCCTCGGTCAGCGCCTTGGCGACCTCGGCTCCCTTGAGCAGCATAGCCATGGTAGTGTTCCTCCTCAATTGCGCGGCAGGGCCGCGTTTCCATTCTTCCTTCAGGATAACAAAATAAAAAAATACTGTCAATTTCTTTTCGCAAGCAGCGCGGGGGAAAAGATTTACTTTGTTCAGCGGCTTGCCTTTTGCCGCGCTTTTTGCTACGATAAATAAAATATTTACGGATCGGGAGGAGATACCCATGTCTGTCATTGAAGAAAAGAAGGCGCTGCGCACCTTTATCCGCAAGAAGGAGCGCACGCTCGACCCCGCCTACAAGGCGGAAAGCTCCGAGGCCATCTGCCGCCATCTGCTCGCGCTCGAGGAATACAAGCGCGCGAAGGTCGTCTTTGCCTTTGCCGGCACGGAAAAGGAGATCGACACCTCGCTCTTTATGAATGAGACCATCGCCGCGGGCAAGACGCTCATCCTGCCCCGCTGCGCGGCCGAGCACGCGATTGACCTTTGCGTCGTGCGCTCGATGGACGATCTGGAAGCGGGCGCCTACGGCATTCTGGAGCCGAAGATGAGCTGCGCGCTCGTCACCGCGGCGGACATCGACTTTGCCGTTGTGCCCTGCCTGTCGTTCGACCGCAAGGGCCGCCGTCTTGGCCAGGGCGGCGGTTACTATGACCGTCTGCTGCCCCAGCTCCGCTGCCCCACGGCGCTCATCTGCCGCGAGCAGCTCATGTCGGAGGAAGTTCCGGTCGAGGAGCACGATATGCGCTGCACCATGCTCATCACCGAGAAGGGCATCCTGACGCCGGAGGCGTAAGCAGCGCCACGATAAGGCTTTTTGCGCAAGATGTGAATTCATAAAAAATTTATCACATTGTTGCAAATGCAACTTCTATAAAGCGCGAGAAATGTGTTAGACTAACGTCAGTGAAAGGCAAGCAAGAACAATTCACGCTTCAATATAAAACTTTATGGAGGTAGTAACTATGAAAAAGTGGCTTTGCAAGGTTTGCGGTTATATCTATGAAGGCCCCGAGGCGCCCGCGGAGTGCCCCGTGTGCCATGCCAAGAGCAACATGTTCGAAGAGGTCAAGGGTGAGCTGAAGCTCGCTGCCGAGCATGAGTTCGGCGTTTACGGCAAGACCGTGAAGAACAACCCCGATATCTCCGAAGAGGACAAGAAGTATATCTTTGAGCAGCTGATGGCCAACTTCAACGGCGAGTGCAGCGAGGTCGGTATGTACCTCTGCATGGCGCGCATCGCGCATCGCGAGGGCTATCCCGAGATCGGCCTGTACTGGGAGAAGGCGGCCTATGAAGAGGCGGAGCACGCCGCGAAGTTCGCCGAGCTCCTCGGCTCCGACCTTGAGCCCAACATGAAGGCGACCACCAAGGACAACCTCGCCTGGCGCGTCGACTGCGAGTTTGGCGCCACGAGCGGCAAGTTCGACCTCGCAGCCTGCGCGAAGAAGAACGGCCTCGACGCCATTCACGACACCGTCCACGAGATGGCCCGCGACGAGGCCCGTCACGGCAAGGCGCTCAAGGGTCTGCTTGAAAGATATTTCAAGTAAGCCGAAGGCACTGAAAAATCAAGAGATTTTTAAGGGGAAGCTGAGAGATCGGCTTCCCCTTTTTTTGCGCCGCGGGAGAGCGGGGTGTGGAAGCTTTGTGGAAGTTAAGATGAAAATTCACTCGCTGAAAAGCCAATGTGGAAGTCTGCCGTGTGGATGTTGCTATGATATACCCTTGCGTGTTCGCGAAACAAGATGTTTGAACTTTTGTCAGGCGCTTATCCGATGACATAACGGAAATCAAGTTGAGATTTTGCCCCCCGGATGATATGATACGGGAAAACCTGTGAATAATAAGAGAAGGACGCATTCCCTCCTCATCGCGCGGCTCAATGCTATGGGGATAGAAGAAGAGTCTCGCGCCTATTGAAGCGGCAAAAAGAAAGGATCGGGAGCATGAAAAAAACCAAGATGATGAAACGCTGCGCGCTTGCGCTTTTGCTTGCCGCCCTCGTGCTGAGCGGCTGCGGCAAGAAGGATGAGTCCGACGCACCTGACGTACCCGAGCAGACAGTGGAGTACAGCAACCTCAGCGACGCATCCTCCAAAGAGCTGCTCGCAAAGCTCTTTGCGGACGCGGGGATCGCGCCGGAGCGAACGGACAAATTCTTTGCCTGCCTTGACCAGTTCAACGGCAGCGTCAAGGCGGAATGGCTGACGGACGGCTTTGAAACGGCCGCCCCCACGGAGACGAAGTACGACCCCTACGAGATGCAGGATATGTGGATGGAGCGGCAGGGGGACTTCCCCGGCTACAACTGCCGCATCACGGCTTTTCTGCTCTTCGGCGACCACATCGCCGCCGGCGCGGACCAGCCGGATACCAACGGGGAAGACTCGCTCTTCATGGATCTTGAAACGCTCGAGCGCGACCCGGACGTTCTCTGCGGAAAGAGCACGGCGGACTTCTGCGCCCTGTTTGCGCCGGTGGAGGCGGCGGACTCGACAAAGCCCTCCGTGCAGGCCGAGGCCCTGCGCAAGGGTTGGGCGGAGCGCGGCGTCACCTTCTCAGGCGGCGGGTGCAGCATGATCTCCGTCGTCTTCCACGACCGCTTTTCCGATACGGAGAATACGCTCTTCATCGGCCACGTCGGCGTTCTCCTTCCCACCGGGGGCGATGCGCTCTATTTTGTCGAAAAGGTCGCCTTTCAGGAACCGTACCGCCTGACGAAGTTCGAGAGCCGTGCCGCACTCAAAAACTACCTCATGGCAAAGTACGACACCGGCTGGGGACAGGATACAACGCCCCCGTTCCTCATGGAAAACGACGTCCTGATGGACGACGCGGCGCACTGAGTGAAAATCGGACGGCCCGGCAATGCACCTTTGACCGGTGCGGCGCCGGGCTTTTTTTGCGCCCGCGTTTTCCCGGTATGCGCGCGCCGCGCGCTGCATACCCATAGGGGAGAAAAGGGGGACGGGGCATGAGAAAAAAGGGACGTTTGCTGCTCGCGGCGCTCTCACTGCTGCTCGCGGGCTGCGGGGAAAAGACGCAGGAGAGCGCGGAGGACTTACAGACGCGCTACGCGCAGACGCAGGGCTATGAAGCGGTCGTGGAGGTCGCCGTGCCGCGCGAAGACGAGACGCTTCACTATACGCTCTCTCTCGAGCATTTAAATGGGGAGACGCGGGCGGCGGTGCTTGCGCCGGAGGCGCTCGCGGGCATTTCGGCAACGCTCGCGGGCGATGGGCTGACGCTTTCCTACGACACGCTGACGCTGGATGCGCTGACGCTCTCGCCGCGCGTCTCGGCGCTCAACTGTGTGCCGCTGGTGCTGGAAGCTTTCCCGCGCGCGTATCTTGAGAGCGTGGGGCGCGAGACGCTGGACGGGCGCGAAACGCTGCGCGCGGACTTTTCACTGACGCTCGCGGGCGATAAGTTCGGCGCGTCGATCTTCCTCGATGCCGACGGCGCGCCGGTCTACACGGAAGTGAGCGAGGACGGAAAAATTATTGCCGCGGCGGAGTTTACGAATTATATTTTTGGTGATATACTACCTCCGAGTACACAGAATTAGACTGTTGTAGATCCCAAAAGCAAGAGAGGGCGGAAAAACCGTGGAAAGCACGCTCAAACGGACCTGGGCAGAGATCGACCTGGATGCCCTGGCCCGCAACTATGACCGCATCCGCCGCCATGTCGGCGAAGAAACAAAACTGCTCGGCGTCATCAAGGCGGACGCCTACGGCCACGGCGCGGTGCCGGTGGCAAGAGAACTGGAGGCGCTGGGCGCAAGCTACCTCGCCGTGTCGAACATCGACGAGTGCGAGGAGGTGCGGCGCGGCGGCGTCAAGCTGCCGGTGCTGATGCTGGGCTTCACGCCCGCCGATCAGGCGGAGCGCATCCTGGAGCTCGACATGACGCAGGCGGTGCAGAGCCTTGACATTGCCGAGGCGTTTTCCGACGCTGCGGTGAAGTGCGGAAAGAAAATGAAGGTGCACATCAAGCTCGATACCGGCATGGGACGGCTCGGCTTCCCATGCGACGAGACGAACTTTGCCCGCAGCCTTACGGATATTCTCGCGGTACTCAAGCTGCCGGGGCTTGACGTGGAGGGCATTTTCACGCACTTTTGCGTCTCAGATGAAGAGGGCGAGGAGAACGTCGCCTTTACGAAAAAGCAGCACGAGCGCTATGCGCGCATGATCGCGCAGGCGGAGGAAAAGGGAAACTTTCGCTTCCGGCTGCGCCACTGCTGCAACGCCGGCGGCATCGTGAGCTACCCCGAGTGGGCGGACGACATGGTGCGCTGCGGCATCATCCTCTACGGCTCGGGTGAGCTTGCCGAGCGGATGGGCATGGAGCCGGTGATGGCGCTCAAGTCACGCGTGGCAGTCGTGCGCGACCTTGCGCCCGGTACCTCGGTGAGCTACGGGCGGACCTATTTTACAACGCGCAAGAGCCGCATCGCGGTGCTGCCCCTCGGCTATGCCGACGGTCTGCACCGTGCGCTCTCCAACCGCATGGAGGTGCTCACGCCTTACGGCAGGGCAAAGCAGGTGGGGCGCATCTGCATGGATATGTGCATGATCGACGTGACCGACCTTCCGGAGGTGAAGTCCGGCGACGAGGTGGAGATTTTCGGCAAGAACGTCCTCTGCGCGGAGGACGCGGCGGCGTGCGGCACCATTCCCTATGAGCTGCTGTGCGCCGTGAGCAAGCGCGTGCCGCGCCACTACTTCCTGCACGGCGAGCGCGTGGACGCTGACCTTCAGAGCGTCTGAGCGCACAAGGGCTGTGCTCCGGGCATAGGATATCCCGGGGGCAGGAGCGGGGAAAGTTGCGCTCCCCCGTATAAATTCCGCCCCCGCGTGGGAGAATGACAGTGGCCCTTTGAAAGGGTACTTCTTCCGCTCGGAGTGTGAATAGCTAAGTGGATATCAATGTGAAACGCGGCGATATTTATTACGCCGATCTTTCGCCCGTGGTCGGAAGCGAGCAGGGCGGCGTGCGCCCGGTGCTCATCGTGCAGAACGACACGGGAAACCGATACAGTCCAACGGTGATCGCCGCGGCGATCACCTCGCAGACGAACAAGGCAAAGCTGCCAACGCACATTGCGCTTTCCGCGCCGGACTACGGCCTGCCGCGCGACAGCGTGGTGCTGCTCGAGCAGATCCGCACGCTTGACAAGCGGCGCTTGCGCGAGCGCATGGGACGCGTGGACGGCGAGCTGATGGAGCGTATCGACGCGGCCATCGCCGTGAGCTTCGGCCTGCAAAGCACACAACTGGTATAGACCTCCCGGCGCGGACAAAGCCGTGCGCGCCGGGAAGAAATGAGGAAAGACAGCATGAGAAAGAAAGACAATGCCTTTGCCCGCCTTGTGGGGCTGCTTCTGGTGAGCGCGACGGTCCTGACGCTGACGGTCGCCGCGACCGGCGGCGCGGGCACGAGCAGCGACCCGCTCGTGACCTTGAGTTACTTAAACGAAAAATTCCTGCCGCAGGTGCTCTCCGACGTGGACAAGAAGACCGCGAGCCGCGAAAAGGAGCTTTCTCAGAAGCTCACCGAGCAGGTGAAAAGCGAGACGAAGGCCTTCGAGCAGAAATACGGCGCGGTGAGCGGCGGCACGAGCGGCACGGCGCAGAGCTTTACGGTCGTCACGCTCAATAAGGGGCAGATCCTTTACATGGGCGTCGGCTGCGAGGCGATGCTGCGCACGGGCAGCGGCGTGTGCGTGGCGTCGGGCAATCCCGGCCTTGTGGACGAGACGAGCGGCACGGCCCTTGCCGGCGGCGAGGCACTCGCAAAGAATCACCTTTACATGGCAACGGTCGACAGCCGCGGCGTGCAGGCGGGAGCAAACGGCACGAAGCTCCTCGTGCGCGGCGGCTACAGCGTGCAGTAAAAGAACATAGGGCATAATCAAAAGAGCCTGTGCGTAGGATAGCACAGGCTCTTTTGCCGTGTGAGGGGGGAAGGGAAATGAATGTCTGGCGGCCGGTGGACGGGGAGACGCTCTTTCGCTCCGCGCGCCTCGACTGCGCGCTCTCGCGCTTTCCCGGCGCGCTCATCTGCGAGCGGGAGAGGGAGACGCTGCTCGCGATCCCCTGCGCCGAGAACAAGCCCTTTCCGCTGCCGGAGCTTTTCTGCCTTGCGCGCATCGCCCCGGTGCGGGGGCGGCGCTGCGTCATATACCGTCTGGATGAGAAAAAAACGCCCGTCATGTGGGAAAATGCAAATTATGTCTACCATCTTGGAGAAAAGCGTGATATACTATCTCCGAATAACGAAGAGAAAAGAGGTCCTGCACGATGAAATGCCCCTATTGCGGCTATAAAGAGAGCAAGGTCATCGATTCCCGCCCCGCGGAGGAAGGCAGCAGCATCCGCCGCCGCCGCGAGTGCCTTTCCTGCGCCAAGCGCTTCACCACCTATGAAACGGTGGAGAGCCTGCCGATGGTCGTCATCAAAAAGGACGGCAGCCGCCAGAGCTTTGACAAGCGCAAGGTCCTCAACGGCATGATCCGCGCGTGCGAAAAGCGCCCCGTTCCCTTCGAGGTGCTCGAGCAGAAGGCGGATGAGATCGAGCAGACGCTGCAAAACTCCCTCGAGCGCGAGGTCAGCACCGAGTACATCGGCGAGCTCGTCATGGACAAGCTGCGCGCCGTGGACGAGGTCGCCTACGTGCGCTTCGCCTCGGTCTACCGCCAGTTCAAGGACATCGACACGTTCATGAAGGAGCTCAACAAGCTGCTCGAGAACAAGTGAGAAGCACCCGCTATAGAATATTCTTGACCGAGATTTTCTGGATCTCGGAAAGCACCAGGAGCTGAGAGCGAAGCTCGGCGATGCACGCGCGCAGCTCCTCTTCGTCCTGCTCGGCGGCAAAAATATCCGCCTTTGCAAGGAGGGCTTCGACGTCGTTGAGCACATCGTGCTGCAAAACGATGTGGAAATAGGCGGTGCGCGCATCCCAGCTTTCGTGCAGCACGGCGAGGGAATCGCGCACGGTGGGCCAGTCCTCCGTCTGCGCGCTGCGCTGCAAGTCATCGAGCGAGGCGCACCAGTTTTCCACAAGATCGCCGGCGACGGCGGCGTTCACAAGCGTCGCGGTAAAGAGCGTGAGCAGCAGGAGAAACGGGATCCAGAAAAATCGCTTCATTGCTCGTGCTCCTTTCCGATGCATAAAATTTTGCCCGCGCCGTCGAGCGAGAGAAGAAAGACCTCCGACGGGGTGCGGTAGCCTTGCGCGCGCACCTGCTTTTGCAGCCACGCGCCGTCCAGCCCCGCAAGGGCGAGGTTTTCACCCAGCACGCGACCGTCGTTGATGAAAATGCGCGGGAGGAAGGTGTCGTCCTTGACGGGCTTTCCCAGCTGCTTGGGCGTTGCGCTCTGCTCATCGGGATAGAGCAGGACCGAGAGGCCGCCGTCCGTTTCAAGCACCGCGTATTTGACGGTCGTGAGGTCCGTCACGCCCTGCGAGCGCAGCTCTTCGATGAGCTCATCGAGCGTAAAGCGGTTGTGGCGCATCGCCTCCTGCTGCACCTTGCCGTCCAAGATGAGCGCCGTCGGGCTGCCGCAGATGAGCCGCCGCAGCCGGATGGAGCGGACGCTGCCCCACGAGAGCAGCATCGAGAGCGATAAGAGCGTCACGATCGGGATGACGCCGTTCAAAAGCGGGATGCCGAAGTCCTGCATCGGCACGGCCGCAAGGTCTGAAATGAGCAGCGTGAGCACAAGCTCGATGGGCTCCAGCTCGCCGATCTGCCGCTTGCCGAGCAGCCGTAAGCCGATCATAATGAGAAAATAGAGCACGATCGTGCGGATAAAAGCAGTGGCCATTTGATATCCTCCCTTTTGGGGGAGTTTGCCCCGCGCGGGGACAAAATAACCGTTTTCATTCGGAGATCGTCCGGTTTGAAATATAAGAAAAGCAAAAAACGCAGATGAGAAAGGAGACCATGGAGCGCATCTCCATCACAAGCGCCAGCGCCCGCGAAGAGATCGCGGGACGACGAGGTGGGAAGAGGATCGAATCTTCGGCGGATGCTTCCCCGTGCCCGTGGGCGCGCACACAGCCGGCAAATATGCGGGCGACCGCAAAACAAAGGGACTGTGACCACGGAAAAAGCGACAAATGACTGCGCATTTGTCCTTTTGACGAAGCGGCGGCTTTTGCCGCCAGAGGGCAGTTTTGCCCATTTTTTCAAATCATCAAAAGGAGAATTTTCAGATATGTGCGGAATCGTTGGATTCATTGGTAAGGAACAGGCGGCGCCCATCCTGCTGGACGGGCTTGCACATCTTGAGTACCGCGGGTATGACTCCGCGGGCGTGGCCGTCATTTCCTCGGAGCAGAAATTGCAGGTGAGAAAGGCCGTTGGCCGCTTGAAGGTCCTCAGCGACGAGATCCATGGCGGCGCGGACATTGAAGGCTGCATCGGCCTCGGCCACACCCGCTGGGCGACGCACGGCGCGCCGAATATCGTCAACTCCCACCCCCACGTGAGCGAAGACGGCAAGTTCGCCGTCATCCACAACGGCATCATCGAGAACTACGTCGAGATCAAGGAATTCCTGATTGGGCAGGGCATCACCTTCAAGTCCGAGACCGATACCGAGGTCGTGGCGCAGCTGCTCGAATTCTACTACAACGAGTGCCATGACTTTCTGGAGGCCGTGGGCCGCGTGCTGCGCCGCATCGAGGGCGCTTACGCGCTCGGTATGCTCTGCGCCGACTGCCCCGACCGCATCATCGCCGCGCGCAAGGACGCGCCGCTGCTGCTCGGCTACGGCGAGGGCTGCAACTTCCTCGCCTCCGACGTGACGGCCATCATTAAGCACACGCGCGACGTGGCCTACATGGAAGACGGCGAGGTCGCCGTGCTGACATGCGACGGCATCGAGGTCTACGATGCGCTCGAGCAGAAGGTCGAAAAGAAGCACTTCACCATCGATTGGGAGGTTTCCGCCGCGGAAAAGGGCGGCTATCAGCACTTCATGCTCAAGGAGATCATGGAGCAGCCCGAGGCGCTGCGCCGCGCCATCTCCCCGCGCGTGAAGGAGGGGAAGGTCGTCTTTGACGATCTGAAGCTCCCGGTGGAGAAGATGCGCGAATTCACCCGCATCTTCATTGTCGCCTGCGGCTCTTCCTACCATGTCGGTATGCTCGGAAAATACACGCTCGAGCACCTGCTGCGCCGCAACGTCGAGGTCGTGCTCGCCTCGGAGTTCCGCTACTGCGACCCCATCGTGGACGATAAGTCCCTTGTGATCGTCATCTCCCAGTCGGGCGAGACGCTCGACACCATGGCCGCCCTGCGCGAGGCGAAAAAGCGCGGCGGCTACATCCTCTCCATCGTCAACGTGGTTGGCTCGTCCATCGCGCGCGAGTCGGACGATGTGCTCTACACCTGGGCCGGCCCCGAGATCGCCGTTGCAACGACCAAGGCCTACTCCACGCAGCTTGCCGTGCTCGATATGATCGGCCTTGCCTTCGGCGAGGCGCTCGGCACAGTGAAAAAGGATGAGTACGACGAGGCGGTGGCAGAGCTCCAGAAGCTGCCCGGGAAGATGGAGCAGTTCCTCGCGAGCGACAGCTGCAAGGACATTCCGAAGTACGCCTCGCAGTACTTCAACCACAGCTCTGTTTTCTTCATCGGCAGAAATCTTGACTATGCGCTGGGGCTTGAGGGCTCGCTCAAGCTCAAGGAGATCAGCTACATTCACTCCGAGGCCTATGCCTCGGGCGAGCTCAAGCACGGCACGATCTCTCTCATCGAGGACGGCACGCTCGTCATCGCGCTGGGTACCTATGCGCCGCTTTTTGACAAGGCGATGAGCAACGTGGTCGAGGTCAAGGCGCGCGGCGCGGACGTGCTGGCGCTCACGACCGAGAGCCACCGCGAGGAGATGGAAAAGACCGTCGAGAACGTCATCACCATCCCTGATACGGTAAACATGCTGCTGCCGTCGCTCGGCGTGGTGCCGCTGCAATTGCTCTCGTACTATATCGCGCTCCAGCGCGGGTGTGATATCGATAAACCGAGAAATCTCGCAAAATCTGTTACGGTGGAGTAAGCAAACCTGAGAAAAGGAAGCCCGGAAGGGCTTCCTTTTTGCTTGCCGCCTTCGTAGGGGGGAAGGGGGGTGACAGCGCCTGCTGGCGCTGTACGGACAAGGGAGGGATATCTCTTTTCAAAAAAGAGATATCCCTCCCTTAGACCCACCCAGAGAAAATTTGCATTGGCAGTTTGCGGCTTGAAGGGCTGCACGCGCTGCGCAGTGTAGGTGCGGTGTACGTGGCTTCGCC